>JBFMBK010000003.1 GCA_040755295.1 Bacillota bacterium
TGTCTCCGGTTCCGTTCGAGTATATTTGCTTGGTGACGTAGGGGGTTATGCCGTTTTCTACGCATGTCTTAAGGTCTTCGGCTTTGTAGTATCCTTTGTCTGCTAATACTTCAAATTCTTTGCCGCCGAAGAGCTTCTTTGCTCTGAGCGCCATGTTGTCAAGTTCGCCCAAGTCGTTCGGTTTTTGGGTGACTTTGAAATCGGCTATTAGTTTATGCTTGGAATCTACTGTTGTTTGGACATTATAGCTTACATCGACGTTATTGTTGTTGTTGCACATGAGCCGGGCATCGGGGTCGGTGGTGGATATTTCGTTTTCGCCGCTTTCTTTAAGCTGTTTTTGGTATTGTTCGTATTTTTTCTTGCGGTCGCGAAGCTCCTGAATCCTTTTCTGTATTTCTGCGGCATCGGGCTTCCGGTCGCAGGCTTCGGCGTCATCTCCCTCGTCGAGTTCCTGCAGGTATTTGTCTATCTTTTGGTCAACGTGTTTTAGGTGCCTGTTGAGTTTTTTAGCGCTGTAGTTGTTTCTTTTTGCATTGCAGGCGCGAAACTTCGAACCGTCGATCGCCACCAGTTCCTTGCCAAATAAACCCCATTCATCGCAAAGCCTGGTGAAGTCCCTGAATACCTTTTTCAGCGCCTTTTTGTTATCTTTTCTGAAATCTGCTATGGTCTTGAAGTCGGGTCTTAGTTTCTTCAGAAGCCAGATGACTTCTATGTTCCTTGATGCTTCGTGTTCAAGCCTTCGGGATGAGCGTGTCCGGTTAAGGTATCCGTACAGGTAAAGCTTCAGCATGTCTTTGGGGTTGTATGGCGGTCTTCCTATTGATGGACAGACGGCTTTGTTGAAACCGAGCTCTTCTATGTCAAGCTGATCCACATACTCATCTATTACTCGGATGGGGCTGTGGTCGCTTATGTAATCATCGATGCTTTCCGGAAAAAGTATTATCTGATTTCGGTCGTGGCCTTCTATATATCCCATAAATCCACTCTTTTCTTCTGTATTTATAGTTAAATTATATCATATTTGTGGATTTATGTTAGGTTAATCAGGGCACTTTTCACGTCTGACGGTTCCGTCGACAACAGTTAAAACAGGAAGCAAGTGGTGCCAGGCACCGAACATATTAAATTAGAAATGTCAAGGGGACAGTTCTTTTGACAACAGCTAAACGCCGGAATCCCATAGCCGCTGCCGATTGTCTGCAAGGAACGCTCTGCGGGAGGGACGCCTACGCTGACACGGTGAAGGTTCGGCTAAGCGAACAGGCGCACGCGTCGTGCCAAAGTTAAGGAATGTGTTTTTAAAGATAGACAGGAGAGTTTTTGTTACCAACCGGGCAGCGGAAAACGGCAAGCGTCAGGCTCTATAAGTGCGCCGTCGTTCGCTCCGAACCAAGCCGATGTCACGTCGTCCCGGAGCACAGCGTCTCCGGCAGTCAACCGGCAGGAAAGGCAATGTTTCTTCTCTTCATTGCCCCATGTTTTTCCCAAGTTTTCTCCCCAAACCACACAAATTAACCATCTCCGCCCTTCAACCCCCTAGCCCTTAACCCCCCAACTGGCAACTAATGTAAGGAAGGCATAATGTTCAAATCTCTCCAAAGAAGAAAGGTTTTTTGTTTCCGGTGCGAGAATATCCAAATGCAAATCTGGGGTATACACCTAACCCGGACAAGCCGGAACCAAAACTTCTCACCAAAGAGTCACAGAGTTCACAGAGAACAGAAATATCAAGATAAAATAAAAAATGAACACCCATTTTCGTGTTTTCCCCTCCGTGTGCTCTGTGTCTCTGTGGTTGTTTTGTCTTGCCATCTTGCGCAGATCTTGGCGTCAAAGGCATTAAGGAATGCGGATTATCTGGAAATTCACTATACTACGGATTACTGGGAGGTCCTGAAAAATGAAAAAAAGGGTGTATACCACCCTCGACGATTGGATTCTGCACGAAGCGATTCCGTTCTCCGTCGATTCGTCCGAAACCTTCAACGCTTCCATCGACAAGGTCATCGCCTCACTTGACGACTCGGTGGAGTTGCTTGGCTTCGGAGAAGCACTCCACGGCGGCGAGGACATTCTTATGCTCCGCAACCGGCTCTTCCAGCGCTTGGTGGAGACGCACGGCTACAGCGCCATTGCCATCGAGAGCAGTTTTCCTCGGGCGCGCGCAGTGAATGAGTACATAGCCGGTCGCGGCCCGGCATCGTATGAGGCCGTGCAGGACACCGGATTCAGCCACGGCTTCGGCCGGCTCGACGCGAATCGAGAACTCGTAGAGTGGATGCGGCGATACAATGCCGATCCTTCCCATCGCGTCAAACTCCGGTTCTACGGCTTCGATAGTCCGACCGAAATGACCGTCAGCGATAGTCCAAGGCAAGTACTGCATTTTGTTCTCGATTACCTTGCCTCGATTGACAGTGCCGGCGGGCAAGAGCATCGCGAACGCATCGACCCGCTTCTTGGCCAAGACTCTGATTGGGAAAATCCTGCTGCAGCGATGGACGCAGCGAAGTCTATAGGCCGCTCACCAGCCGCAACCGCTCTGCGGATTGAGACGGAGGATCTGATTTCAGAACTGCATATACGCCGTCCGGAATTGGTGGCTAAGAGCGACAAAAGCAGCTATTTGGAAGCCATGCAGTATGCTTCCGTGGGCAGGCAGTTACTGAACTATCATGCCGAGTTAGCGCGACAGTCGAGTGAACGGGTTGTCAGACTTCTTGGCATTCGCGACGCGTTGATGGCGGACAATCTGGCATACATGGTGTCCCGTGAGCGCGGCCGGGGGAAAGTGTTGGCTTTTGCTCACAACAGCCATCTGAAGCGCGGGAAGGCACAATGGCAACTCGGCCCTGACTTACTCATATGGTGGCCGGCGGGAGCGCACCTCAATGAGATGTTCAGCCCGCGCTATGCCGTCATTGGTTCGGCGGTGGGCGTTTCCGATGCAAACGGCATCGGCCCGCCCGAAGCCGGCACGCTTGAGGCGCGGCTGACTGCCGTGCCGGGGCCGGCGCGGTTCATTGAAACTCACAAAGGCCAAGGGCTTCCAACCTCGGAAATCGCAGCTCTTCCGACTCGCTCGGGCAGTATGAAGAACCCGACCTACTTCGCACTGACTCCTAAAAGCTTCACCGATTTCGACTGGCTGGCTGTCCTGGATTCAACGGTATACAACCGCGGTGGGCCGCCGCTGCAACAATGGGACGCTAACCCAGAGCAGTAAAACTCTTCGACGTTCCGGCAGCCGTCGGTACGGCGGGACGTTCGGGTAGATGAGAATTTATTTTAAGGATGCCCCAAACCGGTTTTGGCTGTTCGAAATTCGCTCGGCCGTCCGATTTTGTTCCGTTTAATGATAACCACCTTTATGCATCTCTATCATCGCTTTCATCAATCCGGGGGCGACCATGCCGATGAATAGCGCTGCCAGCACGATGACAGCGACCACGGCCGCAACCATAACGATTCGTTTTTTATCCACTTTACTACCTCCTTCCCTTATGACTCTACAGACAGCCTGAAAATTCACTCATAAGCCAGCGCCTCACGTACGGTAAGACGCGCGGCGCTTAAGGCCGGTAATAAACCGGCAATTACGGCGACGATAATAACAATCACCAACCATAAAATAGGCGCCCAGGGAGGGATCACGATATGCAACGGTACGCGTAAGAATATTCTTCCGGCGGCGCCGGCTATGACGGCGGTTATTCGTAAGAAAGCACTTCCCGGACGCTCATTCTTGAGGCCTTGTATGCCGGATAGAGGCTGGACAGCGCTGCAAACAGCATGGCCAGCACCAACCATATGAAAACACCTGTAGGGGATAATGCTATCTTTAAAGGCGTCTCGAAAAATATGGTCCCAAACATATAACTGATAAAAATACTTGCTGGAGTAGCTATTGCGGCCGCAAATACCCAACTCAAAAGGCCGATTAAGACTCCTTCACCGACGATTATACGGAATATTGAGTGTGTGGAGGCCCCGACGGCACGCATTATACCGATTTCACGGGTACGTTCCAGCACATTTATACTCATAGTGGTCGAAAGTCCAAGACCTCCGACTACAACGCCCAGGAACGACATCATAATCAGCATGACGGCAAGGAGCAGAAGGTGTCCGTCAATCTTCCGCCTTATGTCATCCACCTTGACAACGCTTGTGATTTCAAAACCGGCAGAATCAAGATTCTTTTCAACATCTCTTACGGCAAATTCTATATTTTTCGAATCCCTGTTTCCGGTTGTGATAACTACATTCTGACCGAAACCTTCCTGGCCTGTTAGCTGCTGAAAATACTCCTGATTTACATATGCCTTCGGTTCGGACATCATTTCCTGGACAACTCCGACAACTTTCCAGACAGAGTCCTTTCCGTTTATTCTTAATATAATGGTATCTCCAACCTTTGTATCAGGTTCCTTGTTCAACACCCGTTGGTTTAGAACGACAGCATTGGTATCCTCCTGAGCCAGCCATCTGCCTGTGTTCGGTTTGACAGATGTTACTAGTTTTGAGCCTGATGGGATTGCAAGGACTTTGAAGTTGTCGCCGCTCATACCGTCCGCATGTACAGTTACGGCTTGCGAACCTCCCCAGACTTCTACATCCTTTATACCGGGGACTTTTTTTACCGATTCCTCTATATCAGTACTCTTATAAGGGCGGGCAAGGCCTATAGAGGCATCAAAACGGTAAGACTTTATAACCCCTGCCGAACTTGTATTCATGGATGCGGAAACATTCATGGCAGTAATAAACAAAGCTCCTCCAATAGAGAGCACCCCAAGGGTGAATAACAATCTGCCCTTTTTTCGGAAAGTGTTCCTTATAGAGAGAAGAAACGGCCTGGATATTCCTCCGAATCTTGAACTGATGCTATCACGGGTATTCGGATTTTTATTATTCAAAGCAACTCCGTAATCTTGCAGCGCTTCAATTACGGTAATCCGGCTTCCTTTAACAATGAAATAAACGGCTGCCAGTAAAGGCAGCAGGAGGCCGACTGCGATTTGACTCAGGAACGTCCATAGGGGGATTCTATAGCTGAAAATCTGGAAGTTCAACATATTTGCGGCAAAAGAAGAGTATGCCCTACCGGCAAGAACTGCTGCAGGGACGGCAAGGGCAATTGCTGCAATCCCCAGTATTATGACAAAACTCAGATAAATTGCTGCAATCTGGCCGCTCTTTGCGCCGACGGCCTTCATCATTCCTATCTGGCGGATTTGCTGGGATAGAAGTGCCGAGATCACATTAGCTACAATCACGGCGCTTAAAATAAGCGCAATTATTCCAAAGGCTCCCAGCAGGAACAAAAGGGTTTGCATCTGGGTTGCATGAGGATGCTTGCCGGGTTCTGGTATTTCAATCCGCCATACTTTCTTTCCGTTTTGCTCCAGCCAGTCTTTTAATTTATATGTGACTCTTTGTACGTAAGTTTTATCCATCCGGTTTTCTGATACGACGAATTTCAATTCATTAAAGCCATTATCGCCGCCAAGCTGCTGATAGGTTTCCAGAGTTATAAAACTGAATACTTCATCTTCCATCCAGGCAGGGGGAAGAGCGGGAGCATGCACTGTGCCTGCCAGCTTCCACTCGGTGTAAGGGCCTCCCGGCAGCTTGATATCCAATTTGTCGCCTGTTTTTGCGTTTATAACCTGCATTGCGGCTCTTTCGACAAGTATGTCCCCTTTTTCAGGAGGCCGTTTTCCGTCTTCCGGCTCGAATGTACCTATACGCATGTCGCTGAAATTCTCAACAACAAACATGACGATTTTCTTTTCATCGCCATCATCTGACCGTACCCGCCCTGCGATAGTCCTTCCGGCTTCTGCATCCAGGATCCCGGGCATGCTCTTTACTTTCCTGACGGTTTCATCATCAATGCCTTCAACCCATAGAGTCGCAGACGCCGGATTTGTGCGCATATAATTGACATCCATTTCACGGCTGAGGATTGCCCTGGCGTTCAACACCGCCCCGACACCGGTGACGCCTATTATCATCGCAATCATGACGAGGATTGTTCTTGTTTTATCGGACATCAGGTCGCGTATTACTTTTTTCCAACAGAGTCTATGCATTTTACAGCACCTTCCTGTTGTTCCTGCCCGCTTCCTTATTTACCGGAATATCATCAATGATCCTACCGTCAGCCAAAGTTATGCAGCGCTTTACCCTTTTGCCTACATCCCTGTCGTGCGTTATTAATATAACGGTTTTCCCTTCATCCACCAACCCGTCGAAAATCTCAAATACCATTTCGGCTGTCCGGCTGTCAAGGTTCCCGGTGGGCTCGTCGGCTACGATTATTTGCGGGTCGTTTGCCAGAGCCCTGGCTATGGCAACTCTCTGCTGCTCCCCTCCCGATAGGCATGATGGAAACTTATCAGCCTGTTCTTCTACGCCAACCTTGTCCAATAAAAGTGCTGCCCGTCTTTTACGCTCTTTTAAAGGAAAAGTATTGCAGAAGTCCATTGGAAGCATTACATTCTCCAGTACCGTCAACGTAGGAAGGAGTTGAAAGAACTGAAACACCACTCCTATGTTTCTTCCTCTCCAAACAGCCATCTGGCTTTCGGTAAGAGACTGGACCAGCCTGTTGCCGACAATTATTTCACCTGAAGTGGGCCGGTCTATGCCGGAAATCATATTGATCAGGGTAGTTTTCCCGCTGCCGGATTTGCCGACAACGGCGACAAACTCCCCTTTTCGCACCTGCAAATCAATCCCTTTGAGTACGGTGAATATGCCGGCGGAGCCTTCGTAGGTTTTTGTCACCTGACGCAGGTCGATGATGTACATCATTTTCCCCTTTCGCGATTATTGGTAATATGCTTCTTATCCGGAACGGTGCTCCGGATTACCTGAATTGCTCCTTCACAGACGAAAATTCTCGAAAAGGTAGCCAGACCATCTTACTCCGGAACTATTAGTAACTTATTGAACATCTTGTTCAACTATAATATAATAGTCATGCCGAGTTAAAACAACAACCAAAGTCACAAGATCTGTTCGTAAAAGAACAGAATAGCGAAATTGTACGGAAAGAGGTAACAGACGTGACCAAGAACATCAAAGACAGGCGGGTGCAAAAGACCCGCAAACTCTTGCAAGACGCGCTGGTCGATTTAGTCGCGGAAAAAGGTTATGAGTCGATCACCGTTCAGGAGATTCTGGATCGGGCCAACGTCGGACGCTCCACCTTTTACGCTCACTTTCAGTACAAAGATCAACTGCTGCACAGCTGTTTTGACGATATCCATGAACTATTTGAGCAGCTTAATAAACGGGTTTCAGAGGCAAGGAAAAACTCTGAAGGCATCAACGACGTCGATATTACCCTCAGCTTGTTCCGGTTCGCCGGACGAAATCATCGTTTCTTCAAAGCCCTGCTGGGGAAGCGGAGTAACGGTGTATTCAACCAGCATTTCTACGATTATCTGTTTGCTCATATGCACGAGCATCTCAAACTGCCGCTGGCAAGCGAGAAGCATGATTCGCTTCAATCCGAAATCATGGCTCACTACCTTGCAAGCGCCTTTATGGGCATCCTGGTATGGTGGGTTGATAATGATCTGCCTTGTACGGCGGAAGAGATAGATATGTATTTCAAACGGCTGGTGATGCCTGGTTTCAGGAATGTTTCGGGGCTGAATCACGAGACCCGGTTTAAAAGGTTACATGAGACGCTATAGAGCATACCTGTTATTTTTCCCCCAAACCGGAATCTACAATTAAATGTTCCCCGGATTCGCATTTATCCAACTCTGGGTCCCCTGACTTCGGGGTAATCGGTGCAACCGGAGCACCAAAAAAGAATAGGTTCAGGTCTTAAAGTATACGGTAAAGGGGTGAGAACGTGTTTGCGATCGAGGTGCGAAGAAGGGGCGAAAAAGAGGATTTTGCGTTCGAAGACGTGGCAAAAGAGGCCCGCGTCTTACACGAGGATTGCGGCGGCGACAAAGTCAACTGGGACCCCCCGGGGGACTGCGGTTGTCCCTGGATCTTCCGTTGTATAACCTGCGGCGCGCAAACGGAGGCGCCTTCCATCCTGGACACCAAACTGAAGATTGTGGAAACGTCCATGGACGGCAGCGAGAGGGAAATCGGTAAAAGCATCCGGGTAGTCTGCCAAGCGTCGTAAGGCGCTTGACTTATTATTTGGCTTTAAATGATTCATTCAGATTCCCAAGCCGCTGCCGTTTGACTCTAAAGCAACGGAAATCCGAGGCGGATTAGAAGCTTCCGCGCGATAATACTACACAAGAACAGACGGTTTCATTATTAACGGCCGGAGATAATAATCGTTCCGAAGGATGCTGCGCTGTTTTCGGCGTGTTAATTACCGGCCGTGACGTGCGATGCGGTATAATATACACAAAAACATAAGGGAGAAAACGTGATGGAAAACGGCGGATACGTACTGCTCGGAATCGTCGCGCTCTGCTGGTTGGCGGCTATGGTCGCGGGCATGATTGCCGCGTTTCCGGCGGGGATAATAGGCTTGATTGCGATCACCGGGTTCGGTCTTCTGCTTGCGAAGGCGGTAAAGGACCGGCTGGCGAATAAAGAAGACGACTATTACGCAAAGAAGGTCAAGAAATAGGAGGGAATTATGTTAATCACGACGCAAGACGAGTTTGCGGACTACGAAATAACCGAAACGCTTAGTATGGTTAAGGGTAACACGATTAGAGCGAGGCACATCGGCAAGGACATCATGGCGGGAATACGCAACCTGGTCGGCGGGGAGATAACGGACTACACCAAGATGATGGCCGAGTCGCGGGAGCAGTCGCTCGACAGGATGATCGAAGACGCGAAAGAGAAAGGCGCCGACGGCATCGTGGGAGCGCGCTTCGTAACGGCCAGCCTGATGCAGGGAGCGGCCGAACTGCTCGCGTACGGTACCGCCGTGAAACTGAAAAAGAAATAATTGCGGGCGGGGCCTGAATAATCCGATGATTCGATGTACAAATTGCGGAGGCCGCCGGCCCCGCCGCATTGTGGCCTTTACCATACCGGTTGGAGGGCGGAAGATGATCTCATTGGACGATCTAAAGTGGGCCGGTCTGCGGAGCAACTACGGAACGGGTGAACGTGTGGCTCAACTGCTGAGGCGTGTAAAAGCAGGCGAACCTCCGGAAAAGTGGTATGAAGACCTCTTTCAGGAAGTCTGCCATCAGCACACGGTCAGCGAGGCCGCCCATACGGCGCTACCTTGCCTGGCAGCGCTTGCGGAACAGCGCCCGGAACACCAGGGTGGAGCTATTACTTCTCGGTGGTTGGTGTGTAGCCTGCACGCGGCTTTCGGGAACCCCGCCGATACCGGTTGAACTCCAGCAGCCATGGGAGGACGCGATGGCGCGGGCGATCCCCTTGATCGGGCGGGTATTAAGCCGAAAATGTCCGGATGAGGCTGAATTCCGCCACCTGCTTTCCGCCCTTGCGGCTTTTAACGGTCATCATCCGTTGGCGTTCATTCTCGCGGATTTAGATTGCGAGATCGAATGCCCGAAATGCGGAACACCCATTGACCTTATGAATTCCAACCTTAACCCGCTTGCCGAACCCAACGCCGCTGACAATACCACGGAGTAAACGTGAGGATATAAAATGCCCTCATTAGGCCGACGAACGCTGTGAAGACGTAAGCCGCAGTTTATCACTGCGCGTGCCGGAGCATTATGATCCGGGCGAGGATTTTTGGAGAAAGACCAAACTCATCGGCGCAAGCGCCAGCAAGAAAAACACACCGCCTATAAGCGAACCGTGACTGAGCCAGGCAGAACGCATTATGATCCCGGCAAACCCCGCGATACAGGCGGCGCCGTTGAGCGACAGGAGAACACCGGCAAGCCGCAATTTGGATGAAGACTGCAGCATGAGGATGCCGAAGATGATGGAAGGCACTCCCAATACGGCGTAGGCCAGGTTATTGACAACCCAGATGGTCGAACCGGGCCACTGCTGGATAACCTGCCGCAACAAGAATTCAGACTGGGCTTGAAACTCAGGTCCGGCATGCAACTCAAGCAAACGCGGGACCACGGTAATCTGTGAAAAATAGACCGCCAGGTTCATAACCCCGTATATCGGAATAAACACCGCGCCGACGGCCGACCATCCCGGCGCCGCCGGTTTATAGGAAAGATAAAGCAAGGCAAAGAGCGTGATTGCGCATACCGTGACAAGGGCGGCGTTAAGATAGGTGAGGTAGAAGGCCGTGCCCAACCTTGCGGTATGGGCCAGTACCTGGTCAAAGGTCTCCAGCGGCCCGGCGGCCGCCGTTTCCGTAATAAGAAAAACCAGCCAGATTACGGTGAATGTCAAGCAAAGCAGCGAGACAACACCGAGTATCCTGGTCTGCATGGTTGCCGTTCCCTCCTAAACCGGATCACAATACTGACGATGCGGCCCGGGTTATAATGCAATTCTGCGTTGAAGAAAACTTAAAAATACGGTGGAACTGAAGGAAAAGAGGTCAACAGGTTGAAACATAAGTCATACCGGAGCATCGGGATAACTTGACACACAAGCTCGTCACGCGGAAGATCACATCCGGGCCGTAAATGCTAAATGCGGCACGCCCGCACCTTCCGAAAGGAGAATACCATGAACCAGGACGAACAGCAACTGGACCTGCTTTCGATCTTTCATTACATAGTCGGCGGCATAAACGCCCTGTTTTCCTGTTTCCCGTTTATTCACCTGGCGTTGGGTATAGCCATGCTGTGCGGGGGATTCGGGGAGGACGAGCCGCCGGCGTTTCTGGGATGGATATTCACGGTTATCCCGGCCGTGCTTATCCTCAGCGGGTGGGCGTTGTCGGCGCTTATGATCCTGGCGGGCCGGAACCTGAAAAGGCGCGCGGCGTATACGTTCTGTCTCGTGGTTGCCGCGAGCGAGTGCATTCTGATACCGTTCGGGACGGTACTGGGGGTACTTACGCTGATTGTACTTACCAGGGAATCCGTGAAGAAGATATTCGAGGAAAAGAAGGCGCCGGCCGTTTTATAAGAAATGTGCTTTAAGCGAAAAAGAAACAAAGGTTCATCAACAAAACAGGTTATTAATAGTTTTCCTGATTAACAAGTCCGGAAAGGGTGGACTAAAAAATATGCGAAAGGGCTTTTCCGGAACGGAGAGCATACTGATTTCGGTTGTTTTTGACGCGTTCTTCCTGATGGGAGCTTACGCCCTTGTTAAATTGTCTTTAACGGCCGCGCTGGTAAGTTTGATAGTTATCGTTTATCTGTGGTATTACCTCCATAGGCCGAGGATCTGCAACTTTTGCGATCAGAATTGTCCGTTCAAGCCCAAGAGTAAATCCGAGCGGCATACGCGGGCCGGTTTCAGCAGGTTTGAAGCGGCGGTTTTCTACCCGGTGTTCTTGTTGATTCTGGGATTGTACCTTGCGGCGGTTTACAGGCTTAACCTGATTGTCGGTATAATCTTGACCGTATTTCTTGTGTACGCCCTGGTGCTTTACCGTATAAGAGTTTGCCCCAACTGCGATCTTCCTTGCCCTTTTAACAAGCATAAGACGGTTGTATAAATTATATTAGAGAAGCATTAAACTTTTTTGTAGTAACCGGCGTAGTTGGCGGTGACACTTCCGTTGAACGACTCGGCCAGTTTGCGCGAGGGAATGTTGTTGTCGGTTACGGTATGGTAGTAGCATTTAGTAAAGCCGCGCTTTTTCATGGTCAGAAGGATGGCTGCCAGCAGGGCCGAGCCGACGCCCTTACCGGCATAAGCGGGAAGCACCCCCATGCTGAAGACGCTTCCGTCCCTGATGCCCCTTCGCGTCCACAGAAACTTCAAGGCGGCGAAAAGGTCGTTTCTTCCCCCCATTGCCTGGACGGCGGCGTTGAGGTCAAGGAATGATATTATGTATCCTATCGGCCGCCCGCCGGCCTCGGCTATCAGCACGAAATCAGGGACGATAAAAGGCTTCTTTTCCATCCAGAATTCGTAACTGGTGTCGACGTCGTAACCTGCAAAGTACCATATGTTCTTAAACGCCGCGTTCCCTATTCCTATGATTGCGGCGTGGTCCCGCTGAAAGTCGGTTAAGGATACGGGCCGTATATCGACGCCCGGAATTTCGTAACGCGATAACAGATGTGCTTCGGGGATGGATTCGAGGTCGATGGAATAACACAGTTCCCGGTGCTGCTTATTGAAGCCCATGCTTTCGAGATACGCCGCGTAGTAAGGCTGCGCGTATGAATAGGGAAACACGGGCAGCTCGTCGAAACGGTCCGATTTCAAGCCGAAACCGAAGAAAAGATCGCCGTTTACCGGACCCGTTAAAGAAGACACTCCCTTTTCTTTCAACCAGGAGACGGCGGCCCGGAAGAGTTCAACGACGTCGATTTGTTTATCCGGCAGGGCTTCAAAAAGACCGAAGAAGGCGGTATTCCTTTTCCGGTTCTTGATAAACAGGCGGTTTATAAACATACAGACACGCGCCGTAACCTCTCCTTCATGTTCCGCGTAAAAAGCATTTTGTTCGATATAGGAAGAGAAAGGAGTCCGGCCGGTTATCAATCTTGAGGTGTCTTTCGCTATCGCCGGAACCCAGTAAGGGTTGTTGCGATACACGGCCGCCTCCAAATCAATAAACCGTTTTACCTGCGCTTGGGTAGTTACCTGGACAACAGCCATTTGATCTACACCTTTCCGAATTTTATGCCCCGAAGATGCCAATAAAAGGTTTGCCGAATTCATCGACACCCGCGTTTCAATATATTGCGGAAGCAGGATTTCTTGACACTTTTTAATCCGGATGGGTATAATTCCATAAATCCCGAACGTAAAGGGACTAACAATCATGAAACGAGGCTTCGGAGATGAAGGTATCCGAAAATGTTCACGCGCTGAAGGTTCCGTTTAAGATCCCGGTCGGCCCGGGGGTTGAGGTCGCGAGGTTCGTGTACGTGTTTCTGATATACGGTGAGAGCATCTGTCTTATCGACACCGGCGTGAGCGGCTCTGAAGAGGCCGTTTTCGGCTATATACGCAAAAGCGGCAGGCGGCCGGAGGAAATAAGTCTGGTCGTGCTGACACACGCCCACCCGGACCATATCGGCGCGCTGTACGCCGTAAAACGGGCTACCGGCTGCACTGTGGCGGCGCATGAGGGAGACCGACGGTGGGTTGAAGACGTCGAGCTGCAACTGCGGGAGCGGCCGATCCCAGGATTCGGCACCCTGGTGGGCGGGTCGGTGAAAATTGACGGCGTGCTTGAGGACGGGGACATCGTGGAACTGGGCGGTGGACTTTCGCTGGAGGTGTTTCATACGCCGGGACACTCGCAGGGCTCGATATCCGTTTTTCTCAAAGAGGGCGGCGCTCTCTTTTCCGGGGATGCGATTCCGACTGCCGGTGACATCCCCATTTACGACGATGTTACGGCCTCCGTCGATTCCGTCAAGAAACTAAAGGGTGCCGGCGGTGTGAAACTGCTGCTGTCTTCCTGGGACGAACCGCGGAAAGGCGAGCGGGCTTACCGGGCGATGGATGACGGACTGCGCTGCATCCAGCGCGCTCACGACGCGGTGCTGAAGGCGACCGGCGGCGATGCTTATCAGGACCCGATGGAACTGTGCCGGAGGGTTGTCGCCGAAATGGGTCTTCCGGCGGCTGCCGTCAATCCTCTGGCCGCAAGGACCTTCCAGGCGCATCTGAAACTCCGCGACCGTAAGGATTTAACAGGGGATTAACGGTTATGGTACGATAACGCGGTATTCGTTTGCCTCTGAGAATATAATGTGAATCTGTATTTATTTATAGAGAACTTAACGGCTCTTATCGTAGTGCGGGTATTGGCGATTCTGCCGAAGCAAATTCAAATATATGTGAGTATATTTAGGTAAGGGAAGGAATATTTATGGTTTTTGCCGAATTACAGAAATAGAGGAACAGGGAAAGTCCGTATAAGGCTGCATCTTCCATCACAAACAGGGGCTGTTCGAAGGAATGGTTCTACCAATTGACACGATAGATCGATGAAACGCATTGATTACTTCTTTGGAATAGTTATAAAAGAGTGATGAAGAGGAGGCAGTTCCGTGGCTTTCGCATGGACGTCTCTAGAAAAGAAACGCCGCCGCAGGATGCTTCAACAGATCTTGATCGTTGGAGCGATTCTCCTTTTACTCGCCGCAATGCTTCCTTATCAACCGGCAAAAGCGGACTTGACCTGGCAAGCGGAAACGGTGGACGATACGGGTGATGTGGGTAAATACACGTCTTTAGCCCTGGACGGTTCAAACTATCCGCATATCAGCTACTACGACGTCACCAACCATGACCTGAAGCACGCCTACAAAGACGGTTCAGGCTGGCATACCGAAACGGTGGACTCGGACGGCGACGTAGGAATGCATACGTCTTTAGCCCTGGACGGTTCAAACTACCCGCATATCAGCTACTACGACGCCACCAACCTCGACCTGAAGCACGCCTACAAAGACGGTTCAGGCTGGCACACCGAAACAGTAGACTCGGGCGGCGGCGTCGGAATGCATACCTCAATAGTCATGGACGGCTCAAACTACCCGCGTATAAGCTACTATGACGCGACCAACCTGGACCTGAAGTACGCCTATAAGGACGGCTCCGGCTGGCACGCGGAAACGGTCGACGGCGCGGACGATGTAGGCGAATTCACGTCCATGTTCCTGGGCGCTTCTGATTACCCGCATATAAGCTATTACGACGCCACGAACCTTGACCTGAAATACGCTTATAAAGACGGCTCCGGCTGGCACACGGAAACGGTCGACGGCGCGGATAACGTCGGCAAGTACGCGTCTATCGCTCTTGATGCGTCAAACTACCCGCATATCAGTTACGAGAGCGAGACCAACTGCGATTTCAAGTACGCCTACAAAGACGGCTCCGGCTGGCACATAGAAGAATGCGAGGATTTCGGATATTGGTTATACACGTCGATTGCGCTGGATGCGTCCGGTTATCCGCACATCTGCACCGCCAGCGGTCCTTCTTATTATCTCAGCTATAACTGGAAAGACGCGTCGGGGTGGAAAGAGGGAACTCCGGATATCTCGAGCGGCGTGGGATGGTACGATTCGTTAAAGCTGGATGCGTCCGGAGGCGCGCACATAAGCTACTACGACCTGACGAACGGCAGTCTGAAGTACGCCTATCAAGCGCAGACCGCGCCGACGGTGCAAAGCACCGACCCGGTGAACGGCGCAACCAGAGTATACACCGACAAGGTCATTACCGTGACCTGCGACAGGGGTATCGAGGCGGGCCCCAATTTCAACGAGATTAAGGTTAAGGATCAATCCGGAAACGAAATGAGTATTTCGAAAAGCTTTCCTGTATGGGCTACGCTCGCCATCGAGGTTGAAGGCAACATGCGCTGCGGCGTCGCCTATACGGTATACATTACCGCCGGCTCAATCCAGGACGACTCGGGGATAAGCCTGGCGAGCGACTACACCTTCAGCTTTACCACGGAGCATGCCTGGACGCACGGGCAGTTTTCCAACACCACCGATGCCTGCGCCGGGTGTCACGTGGCGCACGCCGCCCAGGCGCCGAACCTTTTGAAAGGCGGGCCGACGCAGACACACTTCTGCTTCCTCTGTCATGGCGACGGCGCCACCAGCGCCCCGTACGATGTCGAAGACGGGTATACCAGTATGACCGTCAGCGGGGATGTGTATCCTTCCACTGCGGGAGGATTCGTTAATCAGTTCGTAGACGAAAACGGAAATCGCACCATCGACGCCGGCGAACTTAAACCGGTTACCTCGCGGCACAACGTATCCGGATTCGTATACGGCGATGAGAGCGGCGCGGTCCAAAACACGGACAACGTTTACCACTGGATTCCGGGCGGCAGCAACCAGCTGACCGGGGAAGGCTTCGTCTGCGCCTCGTGCCACGACCCGCACGCCGGCGGCGCGGCGCCCCAGGTTAGCGACGGGATCGAGCACGTGCTTGGAAGCACCACTAATCCGAACCCAAGGCTGCTGCGAAAGAGCATCACCGTGCAGGATGCGACTTATACCGCACTATACGTCGGGCTCAGCGGCTCATGGGAGGATAGCGGGACGGAAGGTTCGTACGTTGTAACCGGGTACGTTTGCGGTACTTCGGAATGGTGCGGCGCCTGCCACGACAAGTTCCAGAACGACGACGCAAATTGGCAGGCCGGGGGAGGAGAAGCCGTCCAGTACTATGGAATGTGGCGGCATCCCATAGGCGCGCACATCCTGTGGAATTCCGTTACGGACGAAAGCCTCGAAACCGGCACGCCGAGTGTGTACAAAAGGGTAACGGGCTGGGCGGCCAATCAGGTGGGATGTCTCAGCTGCCACCGGGCGCACAGCAGTATGGTCGTAATGGACGATGAGAGCTGGGCGGCGGACTGGGCGCGCGACGCCACAGACCCGGCAACGGATAAAGCGAGGGGGGACACCTCGGCGCTCTTACGTATGGACAACCGTGGTATCTGCTACAACTGCCACGGCGCGGGAAATAAAAACTGCCGGAATGATTCGAATTATTTTTATTCAGGAACGCAAAACCCGTTCTGTTCGCACTGCCACCCGTTCGAGGACGATGTGTTGCCTCACCCCATGGACGTGGTTTGTCTCTGCCACTGGAAGGATTAAAAAGACAAAGCAACCCTCTCGCGGGATGGTTAGGGGTAGTCTCATTGACCGATCAATACCGATGGAAGTTCAATCCCGTAATCTACCGCATACTGCAGACCGCCGTAGAATGCCCGATAACAATATTACAAGTGACAGCCACGAGACGGTTTACGAAGCGAAGGCCTAAGTTAGCTTTTGGGAGGTAGCTTTTTTGCCGAACAGGCTTGTGGTGGCGCTCGGGCTCTTATTATTGACATTGTCCGCAGGGTGCGGCTCAACAGACATTAGTAACAAAAGTGCGGGGTCAGCGTACGAGTCGGAGTTTAAACCGGATATCAAGGGGATCTCAGGCATAATCAACATGAGCAAGGACGGCGTGGTCGGGGAACTCGGGAATAACTATGAGTTCGTTGACGCCGGGCCGGAAGGCGCCCGCGAGGGTTATTACTTCGTAGAATACGGGTTGACGTTTGTCTTTGACGATGACCATAAGATCGTTTCCATTGATTGCGATCAAATGGTCGATATAAACGGGGCAAGGGCAGGGATGGATTTCGCGCAAGTGCAAAAAAAGCTTGGCGGAAAAAAGATTGCAGAGACTTCGTACGGGATTCCTGAAAACAAAGCTTACGAACTAAGCTACTGGATAAATGAATGTAAAGTGGTATTCAGTTCGTTTGAGGAAGACGGAAGAGATTCGTGGGTAACTGTTTATAAAGAAGATAAGGCGGACAATGAGAATGGGGGTTTTAACGGCATCCCGCGTGCCGGCGATGACACCGAAAGAGTGAAAGTACTGGAAGTTACGGCGGACATCGATAAAGACGGCAAGAGTGAAAGGATATTGTTGGACCGCGAGAAGGAAAAAGCCGGGGACTCGTCATTCGTTTATTCGAGGATCCTGGTGTTTGACGAGCGGGACAACCGGGTTTTTAACTCAAAGGATTATATCACGGATTTGCGCGGGGGACGTTCCGACGGTTTTGAAAACGGGCTGGTTAAAGTTGATGACCTTGATGGAGACGGCGCCAAAGAAATATATTTCTGTGAAAGCGGCAGTAAGCCGGTTATTCAAAAGCTGGCTATTGTCGGCAAGTGTAAGGGCAGCTATAGGTTGCTGTTTTTTGAAACGTTGGGCGACTGCGGCTACCGGGATTTTGACAACGACCGGAAATTAGAACTGTACGGCCGCACGCGTAACGCGCAGTTTCTCTGTTGGTCGGGGAGGGATACCGTTTACAGCCGCTCTGAAGACAGATATATTCCGTCATATTCCTGTACCAGGCGGCTGTGGGAGGAAAAATGCAGGCAATCGGAGAAAGTGTTTCAGGATAAACCGGACATGGATTCGTTCGGAGAGCTTATAACGAGCTACGCCGTGTTGGGTTACAAAGACAAGGGGTTGGAGATTATTAATAACAGCAGGGTTTTGGGACGGTACGAATCGAAAGAAGACTGGGCATTAAGGTTCGAGGAGTGCTTGAAGTCCGAGAGCGCATGGTTAAATTCTCTGAAATAGGTAACGGCGACGACTTTCGACCGGCGGGAGAAAGTGGTAAAAACAATCGGGATAATGCCGGTTTTAAAAACAGAAAGGGAATAGAATCCGCATTCTATTCCCTTTTATAATTACCTTCCGGTCGAGTTCAACGAACGCAAGCCGATAGGGCGGAACAAGCGGCGATTGGGTCGGAATCAGTTCGGAACGCATATCATCTGGCCTGCTCTCAGGTTATAACAGTCAATTCCCGGGTTGTAGTATATGAGCATTTCCACGGTGATTCTGCGCCTTCTGCAGATGTCGTAAACCGTCTCTCCCGCTACGACCGTGTAGGATACGCAACCCGCAGGGCAAACCGGCCACTTCGGGGGCATCGGCGGCACGGGAGGGGCGTATGCGTATCCGGGAATGCAGACGACCTGGCCTATTTGGAGATTGTAAGGGTCGGCGCCGGGATTGGCGGCCTGAATCGCTTCCACGGTTGTATTGTAGCACTGGGCAAGTAACCAGAAGGTATCTCCCGACCGTATTACATAAGGAAATGTTCCCGCCGGGCAATGATGATAATAGTGCATATTTATCACCTCCCTGATAAGTCCTTTTTTTACATGATATAGATGTTATAGCTAAAAGGTTCCCCACTTTACGGAAAATAAGGTAATAATAGGCGAGGCGCCGCTTATAATCACAGCATCCGTTTTCAAGGGTGTGCGCTTAAGGCTTGAGGCAATGTGAAACGCCAGGGAGGAAAAAGGCGCCTGTTCGATGAAAGAAATTCCGTAGTAAATGAATTCGGAAGTACCGCGGGCGAAAACGCGGTTATGATAAACGGCCGGTACAACCTGAAACAATCCATACTGAAGATGTCGATATCGTAAACGCTACGCCGCTTCTGGATATAAAACCTTACGTAAACGGCGGCGCAGATTTTCGAAATAGAAGGTGCTGCACACATGATCGACCCGGAAGAGATTATTAAAAAGTACTACGACCCGGAATCGGAATTATACTTTTTTCTTGTTGAACACAGTAAAATGGTTGTTCAAAAGGCGCTTGCGACGGCGGCGAAAATACCCCATCTTAAGCCCGACAACCGGTTTATCTTTGAGGCCGCGATGCTTCATGACATCGGCATATTTCTCACCACACTGCCGGAAATCGGTTGCAACGGCGGCAGACCGTATATCTGCCACGGGCACCTGGGCAGGGAAATCCTCGAAAAAGAAGGGCTGCAAAAACACGCACTCGTTTGCGAAAGACATGTCGGTACCGGAATAACGAAAGAAGATGTGGAGATGCGAAAACTTCCGCTCCCTAAAAGGGACATGTTACCCGTATCTCTGGAAGAAAAAATAATCTGTTTCGCCGATAAATTCTTTTCTAAAGAAGGCAAAAAGACACTACAAAGAGAAAAAACAATTGACGAGATAAGAAAAAGCCTGGTTAAGTTTGGTCCCGATAAGGTTTCGCGGTTCAATGAGTGGGTCGAGCTGTTCAAGGAATAGCACGGACCGGCGAAGCCGCTTGCTGATACGAACACTGGTTGATTATGTATTAAATACGGTATATTATGAGCTTATGAAAAATAACAAAGGTGATAGTTAAGAAGTCAATATTAAGTAAACCACGTTGGTGTTTTGATGGAGCGCGGTTAGAAGCGAGCAAATGGGAAGTGAGAGGTGCGAGGTTGGAAGTAGGATTCTAAGAAGAATTCGCTATGCGAATTTTCCTCAAATTTTCTGACTTCCGACTTCTAACTTCTGACTTCTTAAACAGTCAGGCGCTGCTTATTACTGCGCCCTACGGGGTTCAGTGATTGCTTACGTTAAGAAAAGCGGGGGAGACCAGGGAATGAAGACTAAAGCTCCTGAAAGCCTCCAAATCGGTGCGGTTATTTGCGATTGCGGCGGGCAGATATCCGAAAAAGTAAATATGTCCGTAATTATTCAAAAGACTAAAGAACTGGACAGTGTCGCGCGCGTCCTGCAAACGGGAAACCTGTGCCGTAACGGGGGTCTGTCACGTGTAAAGGAAGAACTGAAGGGCTGCGACAGAATGCTTATCGCCGGATGCTCCGAGCGCTCGTCTCTTACCTTTAATGAAGACCGGATTGCGGCGTTTCTTGCGGAGATGGGCCTTAACAAGGCGATGTTTGAGGTCGCCAACCTGAGGGAGCAGTGTGTCTGGATTCACGACGGCGACGTGACGGACAAGGCAATGGACATGATCAGGATGGCGCACGCCAAACTGATATTAAACGTGCCGGTTCCGGCGCCGGTGAAGGTTTTGAAAAACAGCCTGGTGATAGGCGGCGGTCCCGCCGGCGTTCAGGCGGGCATCGATCTGGCAGCGGCGGGAATCAACGTTACCCTGACGGAAAAGAAGGCATACCTCGGCGGTCACTTCTGTCAGGTTCCGTATCTTATCCAGTGCGAAGGTTATCCGTCGATGTGCGCAAGTGACTGTGTCGCCCCGGTGCAGGCGCGGAAAGCGGTTTTCAGCCCGTTGATGCGGATTCTGACGAACACCGAGGTATTGGATATCCGGAAGGAGAACGGCAACTTTGCGGCATCAATAGCCAAAGGCGCCTCTTTTATCGATCCTGGTCGATGTGTCTCGTGCGGTAAGTGCGCCGCGGTTTGCGCGGTGGAGACGAAGAATGAGTATGAATGCGGCCTGACGAAAAGAAAGGCGATCGACAAGGAATACCGGATGGGGATTCCGGACACCTATGATCTTGTCGACGAAGCATGCACCAGATGCGGCGAGTGTTTGAAGGTGTGTCCGACCGGCGCCATAGACCTTGAAGCGAAAGCGGAGGTCTTCGAAGAAACCTTCGGTACGGTGATTCTGGCTACCGGGTTCAAAGCCTTCGACCTCGGAACCCTCGAAAAATTGAACTATTCCTCTCCCAACGTTCTCTCCTCCATGGAAATGGAGCGCTTGATAGCGGCACGGCTGGAGCGGCCCGACGGGCGGGGTCCGGCGGAACGCGTTGTGTTCATGCTGTGCGGCGGCTCGCGGTCGACGGCGAAACAGTCCTCCGAAGGCGTGCCGTACTGTTCAAAAAACTGCTGCGGTTTTGCCGTCAAACAGGCGAACCGGGTGATGTCGATCAACAACAACGCCGAGGTATCGGTGGTCTATTTCGGCGACATCAGGACGTACGGGCGGGCGTTTGAGCATTTCTACAACGAGGCCGCGGAGTTCGCGGATTTTATAAACGGAGAGGTTACCGGGGTCCAGGACGGGGAGGACGGGCTGACTGTCAGCGTCGAGAGGCCGGACGGTTCCGAGGAAAAGATTGAGGCGGACATACTCGTTTTGTCCGAGGCGCTTCTGCCCGGCGGGACCGGTTTGATTGAAAAACTAAAGCTCAGGACCGACCGTTATAACCATCCGATTGAGATACAGCCGAGAATCCTGCGACCAACGGAATCCATGGTCGACAGAGTGTACGTAGCGGGCGGCGTGAGCGGCCCGAAAATAGTTCAGGAAAGCGTGGAACAGGGAAGCGCGGCGGCGCTGAGGGTGATGCAGAGCATTTCCGGGGGCGAAAAGGAATTACCAAAATTCCTGTCATCTGTCGACAAGGAGCGCTGTTCGCGGTGCAGGATATGTGAGACCGTGTGTCCGCACGGGGCGATAAAGGTGACGGCGGAAGGGGCCGAAGTCGACCAGGCTTTCTGCCAGGGATGCGGGTTGTGCGCTTCCGCCTGTCCGAGCCGCGCGGTGGGGATACGGAACTTCGACAACGAGCAGATATTAAGTCAGGTAGAGGTCGCTTTTTCTGGATTGAAAGAGGGCGAACCGAGGATCATCGGCCTGCTGTGTTATTGGTGCTCGTACGCCTCGGCCGACCTCATGGGGATATACGGCATGAAAATACCCCATAAGAACTTCAGGAGCGTAAGGATACGCTGTTCATCGTCAGTGAACGCCGGGCTGATACTTGAGATCTTTCGAAAGGGCGTCGACGGGATTATCATCGCCGGCTGCCCGCCGAAAAACTGCCACCACGGGGCGGGCAACTACATGACCGCAAAGAGGGTCATGCTGATGAATACGGTCATGCGGCAGCTTGGTATGGATACGATCCGGCTGAAATGGGAGTTCATAGGTGTTCCGATGTGGAGAAGCCTGGCGGAAGCGATAGAAAAAATGAATAAGAACCTGGCTGCGCTTGGATCTACTTAGAAGCTCACAAGGAGTGGAAATCAGGACCCGTAAGCTTGGAACTTAGAAGCAGTATTGTAACTTATGCGGAGCGCAAAAAGAAGTGGTGCAGTGCAAGGAAGAACGTTGGAGACGAACCGGAACGTACATAAAGGTACGTGAGGATTCGGCTCCAACGGGCTGACGCAGCAATGCGTTTCTTATCGTTGCGCCCCCCGAAAGAAGAACCATTTTCTTGGGAGGTCGGTATGAGTAAGATCAGAATGATTTTAAACTGGGGGGCTTCTTGCGGCGGTTGTGACGTGTCAATCCTGGACGTCGGCAGGCCGGTACTCGATCTGCCGAATGACGCGGAGATCCTTTACTGGCCGGTTGCCCTCGATTTCAAGCGCCGTGACCTTGAGACGCTGGCAGACGGGAGCGTGGATATAGGGATTATTAACGGCGCCGTGAGGACTTCCGAGCAGGAAGAGGAAGCAAAAATCTTCCGCGCGAAGTGTAAAAGCGTCGTGGCTTACGGGTCCTGCGCATGCTTCGGCGGCATTCCCGGGCTGGCCAACCAGTTCGTTCGAGAAGACGTGATGGCGCGGGCGTACCGCGAAGCTCCTTCAAACGTAAACGAGGAAGGCGCGGTGCCGCTGACGGAATCGAAAATGAAGGGTTACAGCCTTTTGCTTCCGGAGTTTTCTGAAGAAGTGCGGCCGCTGGAAGACATAATTAAGGTGGACCGTTTTGTTCCGGGATGCCCCCCTTCGACTGAAACCATCATCGAGTTTATCGGCAGTCTGGGCCCCATCGCGCGGGGAGAGGCGGGGAAAAGGATTTTCGCCTCAGACAGGTCGCTTTGCTACGACTGCCCGCGGGAGAAGAACAAAGCGGCCAAAAGGGTCGAGAAGCTGTACCGCCCGCATGAAATAATCGCCGGAAGCGATAGATGCCTTCTCGATCAGGGGATCGTATGCCTGGGCTTCGCCACCAGGGGCGGGTGCGGCGCGCGATGTATCGGGGTGAACATGCCGTGCCGGGGGTGCTACGGCCGACTGCCGTCGATGGTCGATCCCGGAGCCGAAGCGATATCGGCCTTAGCCTCCATAGCCGGGGATTGGGAGGACAACATGCCGCCGGCGAAGATATTCGATGTTTTAGACGCGGTCAAGGACGCTGTCGGCACGTTTTACTCGTTCTCCCTGCCATCCGCGATTATTAACAGGAAAAGAGGATAGGGATATGACCAGAAAGATCTCGATCCTTCCTAACACACGGCTTGAAGGGCACGGCAAGGTGGAAATAATACTTGACGATGACGGTAATGTTATCGACGGGTTCTTCCAGGTCATCGAATTCAGGGGCTTTGAAAAGTTCTGCGAGGGAAGGCACGTAGAGGAACTGCCCAGGATAACGCCTAAGATATGCGGTGTATGCCCCGGGGCGCATCATACAGCGTCCGCCAAGGCCTGTGATGCGGTTTTCAACGCGGACCCTCCCGATACGGCAAAGAAACTGCGGGAGATGTATTACAACGCCCATATGGCCCACAGCCATATCCTTCACTTCTTTGCTCTGGGCGCGCCGGATTTCGTCCTGCTGAAAGAGGATGCCGCAAAACGAAACATATTCGGGCTGGTGGCGGCGGTCGGCAGGGATATCGGCACGGCCGTCGTGGACAACCGCGGTCACGCGCAGCGGATCCAGGAGATCATCGGCGGACATCCTATATATCCGGTGTCCTCTCTTCCCGGCGGGCTGTCGAAACCGCTCGGAGAGGCGGAGAGGGAAGAGATCGAAAAGAATGCGGTTTCTTTGATTGTTTTCAGCAGGCAGAGTCTTGAAATCTTCGAAAACCTCGTGCTGAAGAACCGGGAACTCGTGGAACTGATAGCTTCGGATTTATACCGGCACGAAACGAACTATGCGGGAATGATTGACGGAGAAGGTAAAGTAAATTTCTATGACGGAAGGATAAGGGTTGTCGGCCCCGATGGCGGTGAGGTATGTTCCTTCGAGGGTGCGGATTATCTGGAGCACATAGCGGAACACGTTGAACCGTGGAGCTATTTGAAGGTTCCATACCTGAAAAACGTAGGGTGGAAAGGTTATATAGACGGGCCGGAAAGCGGCGTATACAGGGTTAATTCGCTGGCGAGGCTGAATGTGGCCGACGGCATGGCGACACCGCTCGCACAAAAGGCTTACGAAGAAATATTTAAGTTCTTCGGGGGGAAACCGGTGCACAACACCCTTGCATACCACTGGGCAAGACTGGTGGAACTCATGTACGCGAGTGAGAGGATTCTAGAACTGGCGCGGGATCCAAGGATTACCGATGCCGATGTTCGAAATATTCCTTCGGGGAAGCCGTCCGAAGGTGTAGGGGTGGTTGAGGCGCCGCGGGGAACACTGTACCACCATTATGTTACGGACAGAAAGGGAATCGTACAAAAGGCGAATCTTATCGTCGCTACGGTGCAGAATAACGCGGCCATTAACATGTCCGTAAAGAAAGCCGCGAAAGGGCTTATAAGAAACGGCATGGTAGACGATAAACTGTTGAATATGGTGGAGATGGCCGTCAGGGCTTATGACCCGTGCCTTGCCTGCGCCAGCCACACCCTGCCCGGAGGGGCGTCGTTCGAAATAAATATTTATCGGAGCGGGAAGCTGTATAAACGGCTGCCGTAGACAGTAGACGGTAGAAAGTAGAAAGTAAGCAGTAGGTAGAAGGTAGAAGGTGGTACGGGTCACGGGTCAGGATTCGGGGATTAGGTCTCAGTCGACATGAAGTCCGAAACATGAAGAAATAAGAGTTTCAAGTTCCGGGCACTATATTCCGTATTCTATATTCTGGTTGCTGACTACTAAATGCTACTGAATTTAACTTCGGCATGTATAACCATTAAAAAGAATTGGGTGGGTGGGAATTATGGAACGGCTCCGTGAGTATGTCGGGAAAAAACTTAGCGTTGAAAGGGTCAAAGATTCGGATGCGCTGCTTACCAACGGGATAGTATGCAGGTATCTGCCCGACCCCCCGGAAGATTTTGACGAGTTTGAATTCACCTTTGATTTTGAAGATGAAACGGTTGTGCTGCTGGTTACGGTAGAATTGGGAAATATTAAAAGGCTTTATTTCAGTCTTGCCGACCATGATGACCCGGATGTGACCAGGCCTCTTACGGACGATCAGCTTAAGAGACTTCTGTCTTCAAAGGGCGACCGACTGGTGCGTTTCCTAGACCATATTACTCTGTAGTTCAGGCGTCTTGTTGGCGGGATTGCAGAGTTTTTAAAATGACCCGGCGTTCTGTTGAGCCGGGTTGGATGATTTTGTTCGTTTGGTAGGGTATCTGTCGCCCCGTTTCGGACCCGAAAAGCCAGCGGAAGTCTTCGGCGAACAGCTCTTCCGGGTCGGTGCCCGGTTTGTAATTGCGCAGGCGGAGATAATCATCGAAATCTTTTTGCGTAAAAAAGCGGAAGCGCACAAGATGCCCGATTTCGTGGGAAATGGTTGCCGCCACGGAGCAGGGTATAAGAGGTTCTTCCGGTTTGAGGATAAGCGCCCGGCCACGCGAAGGAACAAGTGCGAAAACCGGGCCCAGCATGCCCCCGCAGGGAGAGTATATGACCGCCTTTCCACGGGCGGGAAAGGAGATTCCCGTTATCATGGAACCGTCTTCCGATCGGCGGCGGGGACCGGAAAGACTTATCCGCCAATTTTCTTGAGCGACTTCCGGCAGTATTCCGGCAAGGTGGCGCATTTCAGAAACCGCAGCCTGTTCCGCTTCCGGAGACACCTGCGATGAGGACCGCAGTTTTATGTTGCCTATTTGTGTCAGAGGAAACTCCCTGGTGTAAGGTAGTATTAAGTATATCGCAAAGAGATAAACAAGAATTATCAAAGGTACAGACATAAGAAAGCAGCGTAATCGCATTGATTGTAACACCACCGTTTGTCAGCGTACGGATGGTAATATAAGTAATATTATCCATCGTTATCACCTTCATCGGTCGCCGAAGGTTTAAACTAAAGTACGTGGATTAATTTTAAGTTTAAAAATATAAGGATTATCTTCGAAAAGACGGTGCGGCCCGGATTCTGAAGGATGGTATAATTTGCAACGGCAATTTATTGATCGTCTTATGGCGGCAGCGGGTTAATGTCCGGGATAAACGTTCCCGGCATGTAGCTTTTGTGTTATACTTTGCGGGGCAAAATCGCCGGAACAGTGATATAACGGGTGTTTTAGGGGGTGAATGTGATTCTTTATGAAAGTACAAGGGGTGAAGCGCCGCGGGTCGGAGCGGCGCAGGCGATCCGTGAGGGGATTGCTCCGGACGGAGGGCTTTATGTGCCCGAAGTTTTACCGTTAATTGACGACAAGGCGATTAATGGTCTGTTGGCGCTGTCCTACCAGGACCGGGCGCAAAGGATTCTGACCCCTTTTCTTTCAGACTTTGAGGCGGAAGAAATAAGGGCCTGTATCGGGGCGGCCTATAATGCGAAGAAGTTTCAAGCCCCCGAAATAGCACCGCTGCGAACGTTAGGCGACCGATCTTATATACTTGAACTGTGGCACGGACCGACCTATGCCTTTAAAGACCTGGCCCTGCAGATTCTGCCCCACCTCCTCACCTTATCGGTTAAAAAAACACGCAGTGACGCAGAAGTGGTCATCCTGGTCGCTACCTCCGGCGATACCGGAAAGGCGGCGCTGGAAGGGTTCAGAGATGTATCTGGAACGAAAATAATAGTTTTCTTCCCGGAGGAGGGGGTAAGCGAGGTCCAAAAACGCCAGATGGTTACACAGGAGGGGCGGAACACCTTTGTAGTGGGGGTAAAGGGCAACTTTGACGACGCCCAAACCGGTGTTAAGGATATTTTCAGCGACGCTGAAATCAAAGAGCGCCTGAGAAGAGAAGGATACGAATTTTCATCCGCCAACTCCATCAACTGGGGCAGGCTTCTTCCCCAGATCGTCTACTACTTTTCGGCGTACGCGACACTGCTCTGGGAAAACGCGGTAAGGCCCGGGGAATTAATCAACTTCGTCGTTCCTACCGGTAATTTCGGTAACATACTTGCCGGGTTCTATGCGCGGGCGATGGGGCTGCCGGTAAAGCGGCTGATCCTTGCCGCTAATTCGAACAATGTACTTACCGAGTTTGTGCGCAGCGGTATCTATGACCGGCGGCGGCCTTTCTATAAAACCATTTCCCCGTCCATGGACATCCTCATATCCAGTAACCTGGAGCGTCTGCTTTACGAGGTTACAGGCAAGGATGACGCCCGGCTTCGCGGTTGGATGCGTGGGTTAAGGGAAACCGGCGCGTATGAAGTGGAGGCCGTCGTGCGCGAGCGGATAGGGGAGGCAATCTGGTCGGACTGGGCGCCGGACGAGACGGCGATAGAGACGATCAGGCGGACGTATTCGGATCATGGGTATGTCCTTGACCCGCACACCGCGGTGGCCCGTTCGGTTTATGAACGATACAAGAGTTACAGCGGGGACGACGCCACGACGGTGGTGCTTTCTACCGCAAGTCCCTTCAAGTTTAACCGGGATGTGACCCGAGCGCTCTTGGGGCCATCGGCCGTGCAGGGGAGGGACGAGTTCCAGCTTCTCGATGTCCTGGCGGAATACACCGGATGGCAGGTGCCGCCGGGGCTTGGAAAAATTGCCGAGAAACCCGTCCTCCACCGGCGAGTCGTCCGGAAGGAGGAAATGAAGAGTGCGGTGCGGGAGATCCTCGGAGTGTAGGAGGAAGACGCAAAACGTTAAGGAAGGCGGTTAAGCATGAACGATGATTTTCCGGTTCCCGAATCAGCGGATATAGTGGTCGTCGGCGGCAGCGTGGGAGGGCTTACCGCGGCTACAATGGCCAAGCGGCATTATCCCGATAAAAGTGTGGCTCTGATACGGCGGGATTCCCCTGTGCCGATCCCCTGCGGTATTCCATACCTGTTCGGTACCATAGGCGCCGTTGAGCGGAACCTTGTTCCCGATGCGGTGCTGGATTATGAAGAGATCGACCTGGTCGAGGACGAGGTCACCGCGATTGACCGGGAAGCAGCCAAGGTAAAACTGAGTGACGGAACGACGGTAGGCTACGGCAAACTGATTCTTGCCACCGGTTCTACACCGATAATACCGCCGATTCCCGGCGCGAATAAGAAAAATGTGTTCACCATCAAAAAGAACCCGGAGGCGCTCGAAGAGTTTCTTGAGGTTTTAAAGGCAGCGCAGGACGTGGTGATAGTCGGCGGCGGTTTTATCGGCGTGGAATTCGCCGAGGAAATACGAAAGTACAGCGATAAAAACGTCACCGTGGTGGAAATACTGCCCCACTGCCTGATGCTTTCTTTTGACGAGGTCTTCTGTGTTGCGGCGGAGAAAGAACTTGCCGGCGCGGGTGTGAATGTTTTGACCGGTCTTAAGGTGGAGGAAATAACGGGCGGGGATAAAGCCGCGGGTGTGCGTCTTTCAAACGGAGAAGAGATTAAGGCGGATGTGGTTCTGGTTTCGGCGGGTGTGCGGCCGAATATAGAACTCGCCCGGCAGGCCGGTCTTAAAGCGGACGGGAACGGCATATGGGTGGACCGCGCCATGCGGACGGAGGATAAAAACATTCTTGCGTGCGGTGACTGCGCCGCTAAAACGTCGTTTTTCAAAGGTAAAACAAGCCTTGTCAGGCTGGCTTCGGTGGCGACGATGGAAGCGCGGATCGCCGTGGTCAATCTGTATTCAGTCCGGCGTGAGAATGTCGGGACCATCGGAGTGGTGTCAACGGTGGTTGGAAAGTGCACGCTCGGCGCCGCGGGGCTTACGGAAGACCTAGCCCGGCGCGAAGGTTACGAAGTTATCGCGGTACAGGCGACCTCGCCCAACCGCCATCCGAAGGTGATGCCCGGAATGGTTGAAACCAAGGTCAAGCTGGTCTTTGAAAAGTTCACGGGAAGGATCCTCGGAGGTCAGGCCATGGGCGGGGAGAGCGTCGGCGAACTGGTGAACGTCATTTCGGCGTGTATACTCAACCGGATGACTTATAACGATATGGCGACCTTCCAGATGGGGACACATCCGCTGCTCACCGCCGCGCCGACGAATTATTACCTGACGGTGGCCGCCGACATGGCGGCGCAGAAGGCTTTCACCAGCCGTTAGACGGAAACCGCACTTATCAGAGGTGTTTTGATTGGGAAGTGGGAACCGTACACCTCGGTTCTCACTTCTATATAGAGAGACCGTAATCCGGGGGTGTTTCCTAATACGTACAAAGCCCACCGGCGCTGGCTCAAGAACAACACCCACATTTTGCGGAGCTGAATACGGCGGACCGGGTTGCGGCGGTCGGCGGACCTGTCGGTTGGGCGGAGACAGCTCGTAAAACTATTAAAATACCGTCCGCCGGAAGATCATAAAAGAAACAAGAGTATTTTCGAAAAGGAGTTTTACTGTGAAAAAGATAACCAGGTCTCCGTCAACCGTTCTCTTCCCGGCGCCGGTGGTGCTGGTGACCTCAGCGGCGCTCGACGGCAGACCGAACGTATTTACCGTCGCCTGGACCGCCACCGTCAACTCCATTCCCCCGATGATATCGATCAGCGCCCGGCCGGCCACGTATTCGCACGGCCTGATCAAGCAGTCCGGAGAATTTGTCGTGAACATACCAAACGTGAAACTTGTTTGGGAGGTTGACTACTGCGGAATGGTTTCCGGCCGCGACGTGGATAAATTCGCGGCCACAGGGCTGACACCGATGCCGGCAAAGCACGTGAGGGCGCCGTTGATCGAAGAGTGCCCCGTAAATATCGAATGCCGGGTTACTCAAACGCTTAAACCGGGCGGTCACGAGATGTTTCTGGGTGAAATACTTGCAGTGCATTTTAACGAGGATGCGGTCGACGAAAAAGGTCAGCCGGATATCGACAGGATAAGTCCTTATGCCTATTGCGCCTCGGGATATCGCTTGATTGGGGAGAAAATAGGTCATTACGGCTTCTCCAAGAAACAGCCGAGAAATGGAACGTGAGAAGCGGAAGGTGGCAGAAGATATAAGACCGCTAAGGCGAGGTTGAATGATTTCGGCTAAATGGGGTTGTTATTATCGAACCCTTGCCTTTCAATACGATCTCCACAACCACCGGGTGAATCTTTGAAGGTTTTGAGGGGCAGTATGCGTTCGCGCCATTCGTTCACAATGCGGTTGATAAAGTATGCAATTGAGATTATCTGCACGCCTCTCGGTTCTTTTTCAAAAAGCGCCCCTATTTTCGGGATCAGTCTGTTGGCGCGCGCGGTAAAATCTTTACGTATTTCTTCGTCCTCTTCGATTATAGATTTCAAATCTTCCGCTATGCATATCAGCGCTTCCAGCCGTGAATTAGGAGTCTGCATTTCCAATTTCCCTCCGGAAAAAAAACGGACTACCCTGCAACGATATTTAAAGGTTTTTTTACGCCCTTATCTTCGAGCAGCTGATCGATGGTCATACCGGTGACGGCTCTGAGGTCCCTTACGGTGAAGTAGGCGTCGTACGCGGCGTGATAGCCGAAGGGCTGATCCGCGCCGACCATTACGTCCTTCCAGTCGGCGTTAAAGTGTTTGCTGAAGGCTGATTGCAGCGCTTCCATAGAGTCTATGTCTTCGGGTAAGTCAAGCCAGAGCTTTCCGAGGCTGCCTACGGCAACCACCCGCCGGGGTACGATTCACCCGGTTTCATAAAAATATACGGGGTAATCCCCGGTCTGTTCCGGCGTGAATCGTTCGGAAAACAGGCGTAGAGCGGCGCCGTGCATTGTACCGTAAGCTACCAGAGGGTGACCTGCCGCTATACCAAGCGCCGACGAACACTGGCCGCAGCCCAGCGCTACCAGCAGAAATCGAGAACCCATTAAATACCTCCCAAGAGAACCGGTTACAAATCGAAGGTCTTTAGTATGGCAATCGTTAAATAATTATAGCGCAATTCTAGGTTGCCTCGAAAGAAGATTTAATAAGGACGAACATATAGAGCCGGATAAAAAAAAAGACCCCCGCAAAGGGGGTCTTTTTTACATCATGTCCGGAGGCATCCCGCCGCCCATCGGCATAGAATTCTTTTCTTTCTCTTTCTTTTCGGCAACCAGACACTCGGTGGTGACGATCATTGACGCGATGCTGGCCGCGTTCTGCAGCGCTGAGCGGGTGACCTTTACCGGGTCGATGATTCCGGCTTCGATCATGTTGCAGTACTTCTCGTTAAGCGCGTCGAAACCTACGCCTGCCGGACTGGCCTTAACCTTCTCGACTACCACGGAACCTTCGTGTCCGGCGTTGTTGGCGATTTGTCTGACCGGTTCCTCAAGCGCGCGGCGAATGATATTGACGCCCGTTTGTACATCAAGTGAATCGTGTTTCAGGGCTTCAACCGCGGGCACGCAGTTAAGCAGCGCGGTTCCGCCTCCCGCAACGATGCCCTCTTCCACCGCGGCACGTGTTGCGTTAAGAGCGTCCTCAATGCGGAGTTTTTTCTCCTTCATTTCGGTTTCGGTGGCGGCTCCCACTTCGATGACAGCCACACCGCCTGCCAATTTAGCCAGTCGTTCCTGAAGTTTTTCCTTGTCGAATTCGGAGGTGCTCTCATCTATCTGTTTCTTGATCTGGGCGATACGTTTGGTGATGTCGTCGGAACTTCCCTGCCCGCCGACAACAATGGTCTCTTCCTTCTTGACACGAACCTGGCGCGCCTTTCCAAGCATATCAAGGGTTGTCTTATCAAGTTTAAGCCCTATCTCCTCGGATACAACCTGGCCGCCGGTAAGGATGGCGAGATCCTGGAGCATGGCCTTGCGCCGGTCGCCGAAGCCGGGCGCTTTAACGCCGCAGACCGCAAGCGTACCGCGGAGTTTGTTGACCACCAGGGTGGCCAACGCTTCGCCTTCGACGTCCTCCGCGATAATCAGCAAAGGCTTGCCCGTCTGCAGAACCTTTTCAAGCAGGGGAAGAATGTCGGTTATGGCAGAAACTTTCTTGTCGGTGATGAGGATGTACGGATCGCTTAGAATGGCTTCCATGCGTTCCGGATCGGTTATCATATACGGCGAAATATAGCCGCGGTCGAAGTTCATGCCTTCCACGACTTCCAGCGAGGTGCCCATTCCTTTGGACTCTTCTACGGTTATGACGCCGTCTTTCCCGACCTTTTCCATGGCTTCGGCGATAAGCTCGCCGATGGTCGAGTCGTTGTTGGCGGCAATCGTAGCAACCTGAGTGATTGCAGATTTTGATTCAACCGGTTTAGCCGACTTCTTGAGTTCATCGACTACCTTTTCAACGGCACTCTCGATGCCGCGTTTGATAAGAATCGGATTTGCGCCCGCAGTCACGTTCCTCATGCCCTCACGTACGATCGCCTGGGCGAGGAGCGCCGCGGTAGTGGTACCGTCTCCGGCGATGTCGTTGGTCTTCGTGGCGACCTCTTTTACCAGCTGCGCGCCCATATTTTCAAGAGGGTCGGGAAGCTCCACCTCACGCGCGATGGTAACGCCGTCGTTTACGATTTGCGGTGAACCGAATTTTTTTTCAAGTACAACGTTCCGGCCGCGCGGCCCCAGGGTAACCTTAACCGCATCGGCCAGGGCGTTTACGCCCCGCTCTATCGCTGTACGGGCGTTCTCGCGGTAAACGATATCTTTACCTGGCAATTACTTTTACCTCCTTCAAAGGCTTTAAAATTTAATTATCAATCGAATTAGATTACGCCAAGGATGTCGCTCTCGCGTAAGATCAGATACTCTTCGCCGTCGAGTTTGATCTCGTTTCCGGCGTATTTGGAGTAGAGCACCTGGTCCCCCACCTTCAGGTCAATGGGTACTCGCTGCCCGTTGTCAAGAAGACGACCAGAACCCACCGCCATGACCTCTCCCTTCTGCGGCTTTTCTTTGGCGGTGTCCGGCAGCACGATGCCGCCCTTGGTCACTTCCTCCATCGGCAGAGGTTTAACCACTACCCGTTCTCCTAAAGGCCTTATCAAAGATAACCCCTCCTTTTAAGTTAAACTGTTAGCACTCGATTTAATTGAGTGCTAACAAATAATATAACGAAATCGTGCATAAAGGTAAACTGTCAAATAGCCTAAATATCAGCTTTCAGGCGGTAGCAATATTTAATTATCCTAAAAAAACGGCCCGTATTCTCTTGTTTCACCAAATTTTAAGCTCATGTGATTTCGGCACAAGATAGTTTTGCTAAATAATCTTACCGTTTCCAAGGAAAATTATTCGTAATCGGTGTATCTGTCACGTAATCAAACTAATAATCATCCTATCGCGTTACTCAAAAGAAACGTCGAAAGAACGCCGGGTTGATTGGCCCTGAAAATAGACTTTCTACGGCGGAATTATGGCTGCTCAAGACAATTATTTTGACACTTCGCGCCCGGCGGGTCTATCCTTAACTGAAACATGAATAAATGTATCAATTTTCATGTTGGCTAAATTGTTAGTTAAGCCTATACTTTCCTTAAAGGAAGGAAAGCGGTATGCAAGACACGCTTCATTGGAGAAAGGAAGAAGCACGGGCGGTCCTTCTGAAGCGGCGCGACGCGCTTATTAAGGAAACGGTTAAGGATTGGGGAGAGACAATTCAGGAGAGCGTTCGTCGGCTGCCGCTTTTCCAGGGCGCGCGGATAATAATGTTTTACGCGCCTTTCCGCAACGAGGTCGAGACAGAGGGTCTTATAAAGGAAGCGCTCGCCGCGGGGAAACGTGTCGTATTTCCCGTGGCTGACAAGGTGAACAGGGAGCTTGTTGCCCGGCAGATAATGCGTTACCCGGATGATCTTACGCCCGGAGCTTACAACATCCTTGAGCCGCTGTCGTCGTGTCCGGTAATAGCGGCGAAAGAAGTTGACCTGATCTTTGTGCCGGGCGCGGCTTTTGACCCCCAAGGCTACCGTTTGGGCTACGGGGGAGGGTATTACGACCGGTTTTTGCCGAGGACAAAAGGTATTTCCATCGGGTTGGCTTATCACTTTCAATTACTGGTCACCGTTTTCCCGGAGGAACACGACTGGCCGGTGAACTTTGTTGTAACCGAGGACGTGACGATCGAAACAAACGCGGAGGCGAGGCGGAGGAAATGAGGTATCTGTGCAGCGCACAATTGGAGGAAGACCCGGAACTTAATGCGATCGTTGACCTTTATCGGAACAGACCTGAGCAGTTAATTGCGGCGCTTCTAGCCGTCCAAAAGCTGTACGGATACCTGCCGGAGGCGGCCATGCGCTCGTTAGCGAAAGAACTAAAGGTGCCTTTCAGCAAAATATATGGTGCGGCGACGTTCTACTCACAGTTCAGGTTAAAACCGCGCGGCCGCCATCTGGCAAGCGTCTGTCTCGGAACGGCCTGCCAGGTTCGCGGCGGCGAACGGATATACCGCAGGGTAAAACGCGAACTGGGAGTGAAATTAGGGGAGACCACTCCTGACGGCCGTTTTACCCTTGAAACGGTTTCATGCGTCGGAGCGTGCGGCATGGCGCCGGTCGTTATCGTCGATGAGCATACCCACGGGAGGCAAACGCCGGAAAAGGCGGTAAAGGTTATCAATTCTTACGATTAAGGTAAAGACAAGGGATATATAACGTCTTCTTTCGTTAAAAAAGAAGTCAGAACATTTTTATTACCCTTAAGCCGTGAATAAGCAAAGAAGTGTGACGTGAGAGGTTGGGTATTCTGTGGGTTCTTTAATGGAAAAATGCTGTAACCAATGCAGGCATTCACCAGCAACTCCCTGTAAAGATTATGTTAATTGCCGGGTGGAAGGGCCGATTTGTCACGACGACCAGAAGTGTAAAGAAAAGCGCCGGGAGTTCCTGAAACATATCGTTACCGAACCGGGGGCCGAACGCAAAAAGGTTGTGCTCTGCGGGGGGCTGAACTGCGGTTCAGCCGGGGCTTTCAGCCTGGCCGATGTTTTTCGCGACGAAATTGAGAAACAGGGGCTCGGTGACTTAACCACGGTGGTGCTTTCAGGATGCAGAGGATTCTGCGAGCAGGGACCGAGCGTAATAATCGAGCCGGACCGGACTTTTTACCGGTGGGTCACCCGGGAGGATATTCCCGAAATTGTAAGTGTGCATCTAAAAGAAGGCGGGGTCGTTGAAAGACTTCTTTACCAGGACCCGCAGACCGGTTTACTCTGCCGAACCTGCGACGATATACCTTTCTATCAGCGGCAGATGAAGGTGGTTCTGAAGCATTGCGGTTTTATAGACCCGGAAGACATCAGCGAGTATATAGCGGTCGGCGGTTATCGGGCTCTCGCACAGGCCGTGAACGACATGAAACCTGACGGCGTACTCGAGGAGATAAAGAAGTCCGGTCTGCGGGGACGCGGAGGCGCCGGTTTTCCCACCGGCAAAAAGTGGGACACGGCGCGCCGGGTGCCTGCCGACAAGCGATACGTTATATGTAACGCCGACGAAGGAGACCCGGGTGCTTTTATGGACCGCGCGGTTCTTGAAGGGAACCCTCATTCCGTTCTTGAAGGGATGCTGCTGTGCGCGTACGTGGTCGGGTCGGATGAAGGATATATTTATGTGCGGGCTGAGTACCCCCTGGCGGTAAGACGCTTGCGTATCGCGATCGAGCAGGCCGAACGGTACGGACTTCTTGGAACCGACATATTGGGTTCGGGAATGAATTTCAACATTAAAATTAATGAGGGCGCAGGGGCTTTCGTGTGCGGTGAATCAACGGCGCTTATGTCTTCGATAGAAGGAAACCGGGGCATTCCGCGGATCAAGGTGCCCCGCTCAACCGAGAAGGGCCTTTTCGGCAAACCGACGGTGCTGAATAACGTTGAGACCTTCGCCAATGTCCCAAAGATAGTAGTAAACGGGGGCGGGTGGTTCGCCTCCGTGGGCACGGAAAGAAGCAAAGGAACAAAGATCTTTGCATTAAGCGGGAAGGTGCAGAACACGGGATTGGTCGAGGTCCCCATGGGAATAACCCTCCGGGATCTGATCTTCGGAATCGGCGGCGGTATTAAGGGCGGCGGTAAGTTTAAGGCCCTGCAGATAGGCGGTCCTTCCGGCGGCAGCCTTCCCGAAGACATGCTTGATCTACCGATAGATTATGAATCACTGACCGGAGCCGGGGCGATGATGGGATCGGGAAGCATCGTGGTTATGGACGATGAAAACTGCATGGTGAACATGGCCCGCTTCTTCCTGAACTTCACAGAACGCGAGTCCTGTGGAAAGTGTACTCCCTGTCGCGAGGGGACCACCAGAATGCTTGAAATATTGGAGCGAATAACCACCGGTAACGGAAATTTGAACGATATTCCGCTTCTCGAATATCTTGGTGGAGTTGTAAAGACAACCGCTTTCTGCGGTTTGGGAACGTCGGCCCCTAATCCGGTTTTAACCACGTTGAGTTATTTCCGGAACGAGTATCTTAGACATATAAGGGATAGACGCTGTCCGGCCGGGGAATGTCTTGCCCTGCGCCAGTTTATCATTATGACCGATAAATGCTCCGGCTGCGGCGCATGCGCGTTTGTGTGTCCGGCAAAGGCAATAAGCGGTGAAAAGAAGAAACCTCACCAAATAGACCTTGACGCGTGTATCAGGTGCGGGCGCTGCTACGAGATATGCAAAAAATATAAGGCCATTAAGCGGCGCTGAATAGAGCCGGGTGTTCTGCCGGGTGCTTGCCCGGGTAGACATCGGGAACTGTTCAAGGCATAGGTTTTCGGATGAAAAACGCGGCTGAATGCCGGGCAGCAGTATCATAGGGGGTAAGCCTTTTGGCAAAAGAAGTGACTCTAATAATAAACGGGCAGGAGATTACCGTCCCGGAGGGGACTACTATCCTCGAAGCGGCACGTGGAGCGGACGTAGACATTCCTACCCTCTGTCATGACCCCGAACTCGCGCTGTGGGGCGGTTGCCGTTTGTGCATAGTTGAGGTCCGCGGTATGAAAAGCATGCCCGCATCTTGTTGCACGCCTGTGCGCAGGGGTATGGTGGTGGAAACGGAAAGTCCTGCGGTACGCCATGCCCGCCGGACCCTGATCGAACTTTTTCTGGCCAACCATCCCGACGACTGTCTCGCCTGCGAAAAAACAGGGGCTTGTAAGCTACAGGACCTTGCCTACCGGTACGGGGTGAGGCAATCAAGTTTTGCAGGAAAAAAGCGGAATTATCCCATCGAAAAAGAGAATCCGTTTATCGTCAGAGATATGAACAAATGTATTCTGTGCGGTCTCTGCGTGAGGGTTTGCAGCGAAATCGCAGGCAGATCCGTAATCGATTTCACGAACCGGGGATTTTTCAGCAAGATTACACCGGCGATGGACCTGCCTCTGGAGAAGTCAGAGTGCGTTTTTTGCGGCAACTGCATCTCAGTATGTCCGGTCGGCGCCATCACAGCTAAACCGATGTGGGGCCAGGGGCGGCGCTGGGAGGTAAAAAAGGTCAGGACGGTGTGCCCTTACTGCGGAACGGGATGTTCATTCGACCTTAACGTAAAAGGAGACAGGGTTATCGGGGTCACTTCAACGCCAGAGGCGCCGGTGAACGGGCGCTGGTTATGCATTAAAGGGCGATTCGGATTCGGCTTTATTCATCACCGGGAACGTCTGCAGATGCCGCTGATCAGGAGCCCATACCTTTTCAGTAAGGTAACCTGGGAAAAGGCGGTAAGTACCGCTGCCGGGCGCCTGAAAGAGATAAAGGCAAAATACGGACCGGAGGCGATCGGGATACTGGCTTCGGCCCGGTGTACGAACGAAGAGAATTACCTGCTCAACAAGTTTGCCCGGGCGGTAGTCGGGACCAACAACATCGATCACTGCGCCCGTCTCTGACACTCTCCCACCGTCGCCGGTCTGGCGGCATCGTTTGGGAGCGGAGCGGCTACAAATACGCTCGCCGAGATACCGGATGCCGAATTCATCCTGGTGCTTGGCAGCAATACCACTGAAACACATCCGGTGGTAGCGATACAGATTCAGAAAGCCCTGAGGCGCGGGGCGGTTCTGGCGGTTGTGGACCCGCGAGCGACAGAGATATCTTCCCGGGCACGTTACCACCTGCAGATCAAACCGGGCACCGATGTGGCGCTCTTAAACGCCATGGCGAACGTTATTATTAAAGAAAAACTTCAGGATAAGGAATTCGTGTCGACGCGAACGGAGGATTTCGAAGCGTTTCATAAGGAAGTGAAACGCTGCCCGCCGGAGATGGCGGCCGAGCTCTGCGGTATTTCGGCAGATGCCGTCAGGGCGGTCGCCAGAGGTTACGCCCGGGCGGGAACAGCCGTTATATTGTACACGATGGGAATCACACAGCACACATGCGGTACCAATAACGTTATGGCCATAGCCAACCTGGCGATGCTCTGCGGGCACGTAGGGAAGGAATCAAGCGGTATATATCCTTTAAGGGGGCAGAACAACGTACAGGGCGCGTGCGACATGGGCGCACTGCCCGACTGCCTGCCTGGTTACCAGCGTTTGGACGACCCGAAGGTACACGCCAAGTTTAAAGCGGCCTGGAACGCCCCGGTACCCAAAAAACCGGGTCTTGCCGCGCCCGAGATGTTTGAGGCGGCGGCCGAGGGACGGATCAAGGCGATGTATATCGCCGGTGAAAACCCGGCGCTCACCGAAGCGGACGGCGGTATGGTAAAAAAGGCGCTGGAAAAGCTGGAGTTACTGGTTGTTCAAGACCTTTTCCTCACGGAAACAGCACGGTTTGCGCATGTGGTCCTGCCGGCCGCAAGTTTTGCCGAAAAAGAGGGTACCTTTACCAACACCGAGCGCCGGATTCAAAGGGTGCACAAAGCGGTATACCCTGTCGGTGAAGCCAAGCCGGATGGTGAAATAATCTGCCTTATGGCCAGGGCCATGGGATATCCGATGTGGTACAGTTCGCCGGCCGAGGTGATGGCGGAAATAGCCAACCTTACTCCGATTTACGGCGGGGTATCATATTCATATCTGGAAAACGACGGCCTTTTTTGGCCTTGTCCGGCGCCGGGACACCCGGGCACCAGGATACTTCACCAGAAACGTTTTATACGCGGGAAAGGACGTTTCCATCCGGTGAGTTTCTCACCCCCTGATGAACAACCGGACGACGAGTTCCCGTTGCTCTTGATCACCGGAAGATACCTTACCCATTATCATTCGGGTACGATGACAAGCCGTACCCCGCTAGGTTTCTACCAGCAGACCTGGGTGGAATTGAGCATGCAGGACGCAGAGCGTCTTGATATCGGCTGCCGGGACCGCGTAACCGTAACCTCCAGGCAGGGAAGGGTGAAAATGGTCGCCACGGTCAATGAAAACCTGCCGGAGGGGGTAATATTTGCGACCTTCCATTCGGCGGAAAGCCCGGTTAACCTTCTTGTGGGCCCGTGGCGCGACCCGATCGCTAAAATTCCGGCTTTTAAAGGGGTCGCCGTTAAGATTGAGAAGGCGGTCAAATAACAGTCACGAGTCACGAGTTGCGGGTTACGAGTCACGAGTTGCGAGTTGCGGGTTACGAGTCACGAGTTGCGGGTCACGAGTCACGAGTCACGAGTCACGAGTCACGAGTCACGAGTCAAAGATACTGACTACTAATTATCACTCCCGGACTATCCTTTCCGGGTGTGTGTAAAGGTTAAAACGCTCGCCACGGGCAAAGCCGATGGCGGTTACGCCTTCGGCGATTGCAGTTTCAATACCCCTGGAGGTCGGGGCGGCGGGGGAAACTACCACCCGGATACCCGAACGCGAAACCCTTTCCATTACCCCGCAGGTAAGACGCCCGCTGAAAAACAGGATTAGACCTGAAGGATTCAGTTTTTTTCTCAATATAAAACCGGTTAGTTTCTCAAGCACGTTGAAGCGGCCTGTGTCTTCAACCATAAAGACGACCTTGTCTGAATCGACGATCAGCCCGCAGTGCACGGCGCCGGTTTTCCGAAAGAGATGGTTCTCAGCGAGATTCTCTGCGTATTTTAAAACTATTTCCGGCGTGATGAAGGGTTCAAGGGGCAGGGAAGGGACCGGCGGGTAATCCGGCTTGCTTCTTGAAGCGCGAAGTATAACATGCGCCTCTTTTTTTGTCGAGTCCATCTCCAGCGTTTCTATATCGGAAAGTTCTGTTATAAAGCGGGATTGAAACAGGTGCCCGATGAGCAGAAGGTCGAGGTCCGCGGGGAGACAGAAAGCGGTATGGATGTGGTGCCCGTCGAGGTATATGAGAAAGACTTCTTCACGGACCACCACGTCAGACGGGTCTTCCCAGTTTCCCCTTGTATAGCGGTGTATCTGCCGTTGTGTAGTGATCAAAGGGTTTATCCTCCTTACGACTTCGTCGGGAGAGGCCGCGAAAATATTCTCCCTGACAGGATTAGGGGGTACTTAGGAACTTGTAAAAAGTACCGGGAAATAAGTGGACGTCCCACCTGGGTTAGAATTATTATAAACTTTCAGGAGGGGGTGTAAAAGGTTGAAGGAAAAAACAATCGGTGAGGTTCCGGAAAAGGTGCTTGATGCGGTGCGTGGCGCCGCTCCGGAAAAGAGAATAACCTGTGCTGCCGCGCATGCGCTTGCCAAAGAGCTTGACGTTCCGCTTAAACTAGTGGGCGCAGCCTGCGATGCGCTGGGCATTAAGATAAAAGAGTGTCAGATGGGATGTTTTTAGTGCTTTCCGAAACACATTATTTTCATAACACATTACATTTCCCAAGTAAAGCTCGAGTTTATAATTTTATGTCGTTGTTTAGTTGGTTATGGAAAACCCCGGAAGGATATAGTGGAATTATATAGAAATACTAACCAGACAGGAAGCAGGCTGATTCGGCAAAATGCTGCAAATCTTCATTAATTATTGTCGTGCAACGCTGAAGTGTTCCAGGGCGGGGGCTTTAAAAAAGGGGACTTTCCGTGGACCGTATGACCTTTATAACCGTGATTCTGATATCTTTCCCCGAAGCGATCCTGGTTGCGATGCTGGGCTTGGTATTGGTCGGGGTCCGGCCTCGGTGGCGGCAACTGGCGGCCATTGGTGCTTTGCAGGCAGGGGCGGCTTACCTGGTACGATTATCCCCGGTGCCCTTTGGCGCACACACCGTCTTCTTGGCAGCCGTTTTTGTGGGCGTAATCCGCCTGGTTGTGCGTATGGACTGGCGGGTAGCGGCGCTGGCCGGCCTGCTGGGTTTGACTATCTATGAGGCTATCGAAACCGTTACTGTACCGTTGTTAATACACCTTACAGGCTATCCCCTCACTCACGTGTTAAAGCATCCATACCTGCGGATTCCCTTTTTTATTCCGGAAGCTGCGCTTCTGGGGCTAATTACCTGGTTATGCCGGCGCTTTGGTTTCAACCTGCTCGGACCACCCCCGGGCTACCAGGTAGACAGCAGCGAATGGCATAGTTTAAATAGGTCTTATTTCTTAGTATACCTGCTCGCTATATTGCCCGTTATACTTCTCGCTATACTGAATACGGCTTTTTTGGCCTCTCGGACCGGTGCGTTTCCAACCCGCTACCTGTCCGTTTTTCTTATCGGCATGGCACTGGCCGTTTTGATTCTTACTGCCCTTACCCCTATAAAAATTCAGGCTGTCAGCCGGGCCGTAGCGGGTGCATACGCGGCCGGGAAAACCGCCGAAAGCCTTATGCATATCGGCGAACTGCTCCGATTGGTTCGCCGTCAGCACCATGACTTTCACCATGAACTCCAGACCGTTTACGGTTTGCTGGAAACCGGTTGTTGCGAAGAGGCACGGCAATACATCCGGAAAACCCACGAAACCATAAGCGCTCCCTTAGAACTAATACGTACGGACAATCTCTACGTTACGGCCCTGCTGTATACTAAGCTGGCGCTGGCTGAGGCCAAACAGATCAGACTGGAACCGGTCACCGAATGCTCGCTGGAAAAGTTACCTTTGAACTTGCTGGAGGTTGCCTCGCTGTTTGGTAACCTCCTGGATAATGCCCTGGAGGCTGTCGAAAATAATCCGTCTGAGGAAAGGATTGTCCACCTGGAGATTAAGCGCGATCAGAAAGGCTGCTTCATTAGCGTGGCCAACCGCGGCCGGCTCGATATAACGCAGCGTACACGGCTTTTTCAGGAGGGCTGTACTACAAAGGAAGGCCATGCGGGATTGGGTCTGGCAAGCGTGAGAAAGATAGTGGAGAAATACGGCGGAACCATTACGGTTACTTGTCATGGTAACGAAACCGTCTTTAGGGTATCGCTTCCCTTGGATGAGCATGCGTCTGCAGTCTAACCCTCCGACGGAGGGTTAAAAACAGCCCCGAATAATACTTGAATTGTAGAAGGAGTAACCCATGCCGCCTTAGGCGGCACAACGAGGAATGAAAATTAGCGTTAGAAATGGCATTTGCCTGTTATATCCGGTATTTATTGTTTTAATTCATGGCGTTCTTGGCGTCTTGGCGGTTGGTCTATTTTCGATAGGAGAATGTAATAAATGCCGGTTACCGTGTTGATTGCCGAAGATGACCCGGAGATGCGGCGGGTGTTGAAAAAAGTCGCCGAAGAAAGCGGCGACGTGCAGGTGGTGGGCGAAGCGGCGGACGGAGCGGAGGCTCTCGCGCTGTTTGAAACCTTGCGGCCCCGGGTGGTTTTCATAGATATCGACCTCCCGGTAAAAGACGGGGCAACGCTGGCCCGGGATATCTTCCATCGCGACCCCTCAACGTACTTTGTGTTCATCACGGCCTACGACCAATACCGGGAAGATGCCTTTGAGGTCTACGCCTGCGATTACCTCGTCAAGCCCTTTAAAATCGAGCGCCTCCGCCAGACTCTGGAACGTTTACGTTTGCATCTCAACGGCCGGGTTGTCGAACAACACGTACCTGCGCTATCCCGTCTATCGGAAGTACCCCCGGAGGATTTGCGCCTGTTTCGCACGGGTTCCAGACTGGTTATGTTACACCTGAAGGATATCATTTTCATTACCAGGGAAGGGCGCCGGACGGTAATTTACCATGTGGATGGCTGGCTGGAAACCAGCGAGAATCTCAACACCCTGGCAGAGGAAATGGGTGGGTATCCATTTTTACACACCCAAAAGGGGTTTATCGTCAACCTGAAAATGGTGCAAGAAATCATCCCGGCCGGTCGAACCTACGAACTTATCATGGCCCACACCGAAAAAAGGGCGCTGATTACTTCGGAAAAGTTCCGGGAACTGAGGGAATTACTGGAAACGAAAAAGCGTGTGAAAAGAGAATGATGGAACGATTCTGCACAGGTACGAACTAATCCTTTTTCAGTCCTGCTACATTGTGTTCACCTCTATGACTTGCTTTAACTTACCCCTGTACCCCTTTATACTTTAGAAAAGTTTTGTGCACGATTTTGTAGCTTTCAGACATGGATATGTAGTTTTCAGACATGAAATTGTAGTATTTGGACAAAGTGGGTGGACAAGGAAGAACATTTCCTCAACAATATATATTGAAGGGAATTTGGCTTAGTACTTGGTCCGGCATATGGCTGAAGCGCCTTCCATATCAGGAGGTAATTTTAATGAACCTGGCTCAGGTTGCGACAAAGTTGGCTCTATACCTTGCCAACCAAGCAGACCTGCCGAATGAACGCGTGGATTCTTTACGCTTCGGATTGGAAATCATCATCGGTACCATGATTAAAGGTGTGCTCCTGTTTGCTGTTGCGTGGGCATTAAATATCGTAGCGGAGGTTGCGGTGGCTTTGTCAGCCGGAAGTGTTTTCCGGCTGCTTGCGGGCGGGGCCCATTGCAGTGGATATGGACGCTGTCTGCTGTTGGGTATCGGCGTTTACCTTGCGATAGGTAAGGTATCTGCAATTTACGGATTTTCACTTTCATCTTGCTGGCTGTTTTATCTGATCATTATTTGTTACTTATTTTGTTGCTTTGTAGCTTTCCGGTGGGCACCGGGGAAGGTGCCGGGTGTGGAACTAACGCCGCCCAAGCAGCGGCTGTTTAAAGTTTTGTCTCTATTTTACCTGCACTTCTTGCTGATGGGTATGTTTTACTTAGTAGTAAACGGTTATAAATCACTTGCATTTGCTATCTTCTTGGCACTGCTGGCGCAAGGTTTAAGTCTTACACCTATAGGTTACAGACTCATTAAAAGATATGATATGTGGATAATTATAAATCGTCAGGGTAAGGAGGTTTACGGTGGTGCTAGTGAGGTTTAGAAAAGTGCTTTTTATTCAAATTGTGAGGTCATTTGTAATAGTTGCATTGTTCGTAGCAGCTATAGGTATCAAGCCGGCAAGTTTTATCTGGTGGTATCAGCCGGAAATACAAAAGGAACATTAGTTGGCGGAAAGCTGCTTCTGCTTTTGAACCAACTTATTTAGAATATCCAAATTAATTCGTGCAACCGATTAAAAGGTGTTACCTTTAATTACCACGGTTTTGTGTCGCTCACTTCGGTTACTTAAGGTAAGTATTTGTTCTACGAGGAGAGTATCGTATGGAGACCCAGATCAAAATAATCGATACACAGCATGCTACACGAGTGCTGTTATGGTTTGCAAAACCATATCTTCTTAGTTACTTTTTCGTTTTAGCCCTCTTCCTTATATTGAGCATTTCAAATGCTGCTTCCCCTTATTTTATGAAGCTAATCGTTGATGAAGCCATAGGCCATAAGGATGTTCGTTTACTCATGCTCCTATTGACTGCTATTTTAATAACCGAGATAGTCAGAGGGGTATCTGACTATCTCAAAGATGTGCAGTATACTTCTCTGAGTCAAAGAATTATCGGCAACATCAGGCATAAGGCTTATGCAAACTTAACCCATAAACAAGCAGAATATCTTACCAAGCAGCAGACTGGTGATACTATAGCTCGCCTTGAAGCTGACGCAGCGTTTCTTGATGCTCCTTTACGAAGTTTAGCTTCGTTGTTAGCGGAAAGTCTTACAGTGATAGTAATCAGTGTCCTTATGGTGGCGATTAATTGGCGCTTATACATAGTATTATTAATATCGTTTCTAGTTCTCTTTGTTGTTCAGCGGTATTTCGGTAAGCAAATTAGTAAGCTGGCACTGACGCTAAGAGAACAAATCGGTAAGATCAGCGCGTTTTTGCAGGAATCCGTAAGTGGCATGGCTGAGCTACAGCTGCTTGGGCAGGAGGTATTTCTTCAGAAAAAGTATCAGAAGCAAGTCTTGAAACAGATTGACTATACGATCAATTTTGCAAAAGTGATGAGCGGGTCCAAATTAAGTACCGGGTTTATTGGCGCCTTTGCGCTAGTGTTCATCTTTGGTTTTGGTAGCTTTTCAATATTTAATAATCAATTAACCATTGGTGGTTTAATGGCATTTAACGTATATTTTTTCCGTCTCTTTTCTTCTGTTAGCGTACTTGCACATGTCAATCTCGATATACAGTCAAGTCGAGCGGTGTTTAGCAGATTAAGCAATCTGCTGGAAGAGCCTGATTGCGAATCGTCTAAAGAAACCAATGGCATTCGGAATAGTAGCTGTGGATTGAAAGGTGAGCTTGAGTTTAACAATGTAAGCTTTAGCTATCCAGGACAGGAACTTCTGATTAAGGATTTGTCGTTTAAGCTTAATCCAGGGGAGTTTGCTGTTGTACAAGGTCCAAATGGTGCTGGCAAGACAACCATTGCAAATCTAGTTGTCAGGAAGCAGGATGTAAGCGTTGGCTCAATTACGCTTGGTGGGAAAGATCTACGCTTACTACCAAAAGATGCTGTAAGAAGGCATGTAAGCATAGTGCCTCAGGAGCCTTTTATCATACATGGTTCAATTTATGAAAATTTATGTCTTGGGAATGATCCTTCACCTGAACTAATTGATAGCGCCCTCAATCTTGTAGGCTTAAGAGAATTTGTTTCAAATTTATCATTGGGCATTAATACCCAAGTTGGCGAGCGAGGTTGTACGCTATCGAGTGGCCAAAGGCAAAGGCTTGCGATAGCAAGGGCGCTTTTACGGAAGCAAGAAATCTTGATCCTTGACGAATCCACGTCAGCTCTCGATTATGCCTCAGAAGAAGCACTGATAAGGCAACTCAAAACTTCTTTGGGAGACCGCATTTTAATCGTTGTAACACACCGCTTAGCGCTTGCAAAGTATGCAGATAAAGTAATAAAAATAGGCGAGTGTTCGTCGATGAAAATGAATGTGGCCGAGTGCTCAAAGACTGATAGGGGGAAAGTGATATGCTAGTAACACTTTACTTGACTGATATGTGCAACTTAGACTGCTCATATTGCTATTTCAAAAACAAAACCAAAAACCGACTTACTCATGATCAGATTGGGCGGGTTATTGATTTCGTATTTGAGCAAATCAAAAAAAGCAATGAAGGGAGTATAGGTATTGTGTTTTCCGGCGGTGAGCCTCTGTTAGAGTTTCCATTGCTAGCTAACACCGTTACCAAAGTAATAAACGAAGCTGCAAGGCTGGACGTCTCATCGAGTTTCGTAATAACAACAAACGGTACCCTGTTGAGCTGTCAAGTTATCGATTTTCTCAAGAATAAGCCGATAAGCCTTGCCATAAGCATCGATGGGCCGGAACACATACACAGTGAACATCGCCCCTTTGTGAACGGGTCACCCACATTTAGTACTGTTGAGTGTTCGCTTAAGACGGCGATATCGGAGGGGCTTTCGCCTGTGGCTCGGATTACTTTTACCCCTGCTACAGTAGGGAATCTTGCAAACAGCGTTAAGTACCTTGCTGAACTTGGATGCTCAGAGATCAAACCCGTGCCGGATTATTTCAATTCGGATTGGGATGAAAAAAGCTTTGCCGTGTGCAAAGCTGAAATAAGGGAGATTGCAAACTGGCTTAGTGAAAACCCGAATGTTACAATACCTGTCCTCACGCAAAAAAGTAAACGACCGATGAAGCCTTGCTATGCCGGTGCCGATCACTCGTATTTTGTCATCGGTCCAGATGCTAATCTTTACCCTTGTTCGTATGTTGTGAATCAGCCGGAATTTAGGATCGGTAACATCCTTGAAGGTTTTGACGACGAGAAAATAATGCGTATTTACAGTGGAGTAAGCTCTGAGGAACGGAAGAACACATGCGGGAAGTGCGCTTATTTTGAATGCTGTGAGAGTGCAAGGTGTGTACTGGTAAATTACCGGCTATCCGGTAACATAAATCTTCCTTCGGGTTTTTACTGCCAATATCAGCAGTTGCTCTTTAGTTTAACCGATAAGTTCTCGGGCAATGCACAGGGAAAGCTGAGAATCAGGGCTAGAAAAAGAGCACAATCTTAAGTGGAAGGAGGTGTTAATATGTCGTTAGAAATCAAACCCTCGTCCGAAGATGTCGAGGTATTTGGTCTTGATGTTGAGCCGTACTTGTGTTGGAGTGATTGTTACAGCTACTATCACTATTCATCTTACTATTACAACGGCGGCTGTGGTTGGCGTTGGGACTGTGCCGGCACTTGCTGGTATTAGAATAATGCAGCCCTGAGACAGCCCTGTGCATGCCCTTTAAAAGATGGGTTATCTTCAGGAGGTGTTTTTATGGATGGTAGAGTTAGGTTATCTAATAAAGTTAGGTTAATAGAGGGCCCTGAGAGAGCGTTACTAGTTAATCTGCAAAACGGTAAGTGGGCACGGCTTCCTAACGATCTAGCAAAGATGATTACTTCTGCGGCTGCATCGGAATGGGTGCATGCGAATGCTCTATCGCATGCATACCAATCATTAGGCATAGACACGTGCTCAATGGAGCGAATGTTTGATAACCTCCTCAGGGCAGGTATTTTATTACGGCAAGGCCAAGATCCCCCACCCGGGCCGCGGGAAGTTTTCGAGGCATATATTATCGTGACCGACCGCTGTAACCTTTCATGCTTGACGTGTTCGTTGTCGTCCAGGCCTATTTTTCCGAACAACGACTTGCCGACTGAAACAGTCCTGAGAATTATAGATACCATTGCACATGATCGGAATGCGGTATTCGTTATAACTGGTGGTGAGCCTTTACTGCGAAATGATATCGAACACATACTAAAACATGCTTTTCTAAAGGGCAGGGGAATTAGCCTACAAACCAATGGCGTTCTCTTAGACGAAAAGACCTGCCAGATGGTTACCAGGTATGTCGACTGGGTTGAGATCAGCCTTGACGGTGCCGACGAGGAATCGAGTGCGCCGGTTCGCGGCAAGGGTGCATTCAGCTCAGTGATAGCTGGCATTAAGCGGCTGAAAGCACTTGGTTTTAACCGGATCTCGACCTCGATGGTCATCAATAGATTTAATGCGCATAAGGTTGAAGATTACATTAAGCTGAATGAGCAACTTGGTATCGAGTATATGCTTCGGCAGTTTCATCCCATTGGAAGGGGCTTTAAAAATAGGGATAAGCTAGAGCTTGTTTCCGATGAAGTAAACAACAGCCTTCGCACTAAGGCGAAGAAAAGGATAGACGAAATAGGACTTGCAGGACACCTACAAAAAGTGCGGAACGAGATGAAGGCGTGTGAAAACTGTGGTGCCGGCATCCGGCGGATTGCGATCTTAGCTAACGGGGATGTGCGGCCATGTGCCAGCGTTCTATCGCAGAAGGCGGCGATGGGAAATATCCTCGATTACGACTCTTTAGATGATTTACTATCGCAAGATTTTAATGAAAAGCTGGTAGCTTCTTTCGGAGTAGATAACAGGGAGGATTGTAAGGAGTGTGATGTTCGCTACTTCTGCGGTTATTGTCTTGCCGATATGCCTCAATTCTCTGATAATATTGGGCCACGTATCATATCTGATTGTAAATCTCACCAATACGATTTGCAGCGAATTATATGGGGGAATTAAATGGACTTTACCAGTCTAACCGGCGAAGGAGTCAAGATCGCTATCATTGATAGTGGCTTAAGTCCTGATGCATCCGATCTTTGGTATAAAAAGGCTGGCGGTGTGTCCATCTCAGCTGCCAATAGAGATATAAGATATGGCACTGCTATTGCTGATAGTTTTGGGCATGGGACAGCATGTGCTGGTATTATCTCGCACATCGCACCCAAGGCGCTCTTGTTTCCAGTTAAGATTTTTATAAATGAGCCAAAAGCGAGCGCCCGAGTTTTATTGGAAGCAATACAATGGTGCATCGAACAGCAGATGCAGGTAGTTAATTTAAGCTTGGGCACAATAAGCGAATCTTCCCGTGAACTATTAGAGGGCGCTTGCGAACAAGCGGCTAAAAACGGTGTTTTGCTTGTTGCCGCACTAAACAGCCAAACGCTAAGCTATCCAGCACAATTTAAGACGGTTATACCGGTTGCGGGGGGTATGATGCTTCACAGGTATTCGTATGGCTTTTGCCCGCCGCGTTTGTTCCTTGGTCGCGGCGAACCGCAGCGCGTGCGATGGCTGGGGGGAGGAAGAATTTTTATGGGAGGAAGCAGCCTTGCCGCAGCACAGATCAGTGCAATTAGCGCTCTACTGATCGAGAAGTTTGACATTACTTGCTTAGATGATATATGTAAAGCACTAATAAATCATAAATCCGAATGCGGTGCAACATGCTTCCGGATTCCTAATTCACAAAATAAGGGATTTGCCGGTAAACCCAATCACGACATTATAAAGAGGGTCTCAGAGATAATAAAACGTTTCGGTATCAATTATAACGAAGGGGAGGCTCTTTTTAACCAACTCAATCCGGTGACTGCTGCACGACTGCTTGATGCTATTGAACTGGAATTTGCGATAGAGATAGATGATTGGTCTTTATCGTTGAAGACACTCGAATCGGTAGATTCTCTCGCTTTATATATTGAGGAGGGGTTGGCGGGTGTTACGTAGAGCGCTGCTGTTTGCCGACATAAAACGGCACCGGGGCCGGTTCTTAACGGCGCTTTTTGCACTGGCCTTGGCGTCGGCTACTCTATACACGGCCTTTTATTTGGAAGTAACACGACACGCGATAAGGCTGCAGGGTTCTAATGATCTTGTCTTTGGGAAAGTCAGATTCGATGTCCAGAAATATATCGCTTGGCAAGACCTGAATTCCAAGCTGAGATCGCTTGGCGTTACGGCGGTTCCGATATTGATTCCTTATACTTATTGGGTGGATAGTAGCCATAGACTTATATATGTCGGGTTAGATACGGGTACCATGCCGGGTAAACTTTTGCATAAGATAAGAGTATCATCAGGTCGTCTTCCAAAATTGAACGAAGAAATCGCGATAAGCAGGGCATTTGCGGCCCAGAATAAGCTATCTGTCGGTAAGAGAATGATCGTGCCCAGATATGATAAAGCTGTTACTAAGCGCATTGTCGGTCTTGTAGAAGATAGCTATTCTGAGGCTAGCCCTGGGTACATAGTATTTACACTTTCTGGGTTACAGCGAGACTTTAATCTAGACGGCTTGGTAAACCGGATTGAGCTAAACGATGTCCCTGATCGACTTGGAGCAATAGAGAGGATAACGGGCGTTAGAGCTAAATTTATTAGTAGCACCCTCATAGCCCCTGAAATGCGCAAGGGTGGCACCATTCCGTTAAGCACCATAACTTATGGCGCTTTTACGCTGTTTATTGCGGCGTTTGTTGTATATAATACTTTTTCATTGACAGTAACGCAGGAGCGACGCGAACTGGGACTTTTACGCCTGCAGGGAGCAACAAGGCGCTGGTTAAAGCGGTTCATGATGATGAAAGCGATCTGTTTTGCCGTGGTCGCATCGTGTGTCGGAATACTGATCGGGATGTTGTTTGTAACTACACTCCATGTACTTGGGCCTTCCTTCTTGCAGCAGAGCCCCATGTCAGCTAACGTGTCGCTATTTTCAGCTACTCCAATTGCAATAACCTTTATGCTGACGTTGGTAACAACGTTACTGGCAATGCTTCGTCCTGCTAGGAAAGCATCATCCGTACAACCCTTGGAGGCAGTCTCATATGTTCCTCAAGGCAGCAGGAGGAGGGTCCGATATAACCTCATCGCTCTTGGAATGCTCGCTATTATTTTCGGGTTCATAAGCTTTCATATGTTTGGAACGAACCCGGAAGGAAAATCGATGGCGGTCTTGGCGTTCTTTGGTATCGGTTTCTACCTTCTCGGGCTTTTGCTTCTCCTTGCGAATGTGGTGCCTATGCTAACCCGCGCATTGATCCGTGTTCAGCGAAGGCGCCCTGCGCTTGCGCTGGCTGCCCCATCATTTGCTACATCGGGAGGGGCTCATATTGGGGCAGCGTTATCGTTTTTAGCTTTTGCTATCGTATTTATCGGTCTAATTACCGGGAGCACCAGCGTATTTGAGAGTAAAGTGTTATCTCATAAACAGGAATTTCCGAGCGAGTATGGCATCGATTCCAGGTCAAAAAACTATTATGCTAGCGGCTTTATAGGGGACCTGCGTCGGGTTATTCAGGAGTTTGCTGATGTAGAGCAAGTCACCGCACTTAGGATCGAGCAGTTTGCGGCAAGGACGAGCGCGACCATGTCCGGTATTACGGTGGTCGCTGTCAATCCGGGCGCCTACTCTAATATTGCCGGCCTACACAGCAAAGACAGACGCATATTAACAGCGTTGGGTGTGCAGGAACTTGCAGTTACCAAGCAAACTGCAAAGAGGCTCGACCTACGTGCCGGAGACGAGCTTGTCTTAAGCGATCTGGCGGGAAATGACTCGTTACCGGTTCGCGTGGCGGGTGTTGTCGGCATTGACCCGGTTCAGGGAAACGATGGGGCGTTCGTTACAGATGAAACAGGTAACCGTCTGGGTATGATCTACGATCGCCGACTTCTCATCAAGGCGAGGCCTTCCTCTAAGCTCGAGAGCGATTTACGGTCATATTTGTCGAGGTTCTACCCCCAACTTCGTTTAATCAGCGATGATGGTCTAAGAAGGGATGTATGGGGAGACGTCTTAACTAACGAAGCGTTACCTCTTATCGGAACAGCAGGAATCTTGTACTTAGTAAGCTTCTTGAGCCTTTCAAATACCATGCTGGCCAGCGTGTGGCATAGAAGGAGAGAGATCGCTATGTTAAGGGCTCTTGGAGCGACTAGACGACAGATAGGCCACTCAGTTGCGCTAGAGGGCATTATCTGCGCTATTACTGGGACGTCGGCAGGTCTGATTGGTGGGATATTCATGGTTTGGGTACTAATTAAAGGGCTCGCATCAGCCGCCCAGCAAGAGGGACATGTTTTTGTGTTTAGCCTGTCCTGGTGGGCGATTGCACTGATTCTTCTGCTTGCCGTAGTTTCCGCGGTAGTTGCATCATTGGTGCCCGCCCGGTTTGTGGGTAGAATGGCTGTGATTCAGGAGGTCAGGAATGAGTAATCGAAGGAGGTCAGGATGAGTAATCGAAAAAAGGTTGTGCTTGATGCACGGCAGATTAGAAAGGTTTTTAAAATCGATGAGAAAGAGATTCCAGCCATAAAAGGCGTGGATATTCAGGTTATGAGCGGAGAATTCTTGATGATTACTGGTCCGAGCGGATCTGGTAAGAGCACACTCCTTTATATGATGGGCGGACTTGATACGCCTTCATCAGGTGAAGTTGTGATAAATGGGCAGAACCTAAATTCAATGAGTGATGAAGAGTTAACACTGTTCCGACGCGGGCATATAGGCTTTGTGTTTCAGCAGTTTCATCTCGTAAGCCCCCTGACGGCGCGAGAGAATATCGCCTTGCCGCTGCTTATTGCGGGCGTCGATATGCGCCAAAAAGAAGAGAAGATCGAAGAGCTCGGTCTGATGCTCGGCATAGAGGAACGCCTCGATCATTATCCCGATCAGCTTTCGGGTGGAGAACAACAAAGGGTTGCCATTGCGCGGGCGCTTGTAATGGACCCGGTCCTGATCATTGCCGATGAGCCGACCGGCAATTTGGATTCAGAGAGCGGAAATCAGGTTATGAAGCTGCTTAAAGACGTTCGCAATATATTTGGGAGTTCGGTCGTGATGGTAACGCATAACCAAGAGCTATTGCGATTCGGCGATCGCCAGGTCTCATTAAAAGACGGTGTTTCTTGTCAATAATAGGGCAATATTAAGCACCACGTAGTAAACGTAATAATTATTTTCTCTAATGCAGCAAAAGGGGCTATACTGGAAGCTTTATACACAGGAAATGAAAACCCATTTTGAATGGTGGTTATTCGGTATTAATATTTTTCTTATCGGCATCTTTTTTGGTTGTTTCGCTCGGAAGTTTAATCAGGCGCACTTTGCCCTAAAGGCAGGTTCGCGTCCGCGTTTAAGGACAGGGGGGCGAAATCGCTCCGCAGGAATTGAAAGTATCCGGCTGCGGCGACCATAGCCGCGTTATCCGTGCAGAGAGAAGGCGGAGGGACGATCAGCCGGATGTTTTGACGGTCTGTTTGTTCGGAAAAACGCATCCGGAGATACCCGTTGGACGACACCCCACCCGCTAAAAGAAGCGCCCTTGCATTGCGGGTTTTGGCTGCCGCACAGGCCTTACCGACCAGGACATCAACGACTGCGGCCTGGAAACTGGCGGTTAGGTCCGGCAGGTCAACCGGCGTGCCTTTTTGACGGCTTTGGTTGACATAATTAACGACGGCGGTTTTGAGACCACTGAAGCTGGTATCGAGGCTACCTTCCTCAAGAATGGCGCGCGGGAAAGGAATAGCGTCCGGTTTCCCATGCAGGGCTGATTGTTCGATTAAGGGACCGCCGGGATATCCGAGACCGAGATACCGGGCAACCTTATCGAACGTTTCACCGGCGGCGTCGTCTCTAGTCTGTCCTAAAAGGTTGAAATCGCTATGGCCGGAGGCGTAAACAATGTCGGTATGGCCGCCGGAAACCACAAGGGCTACGAAAGGGAAAGGAACTTCTAGCTCGTTTAAAAAATTGGCGTAGATATGGGCCTTCACATGGTTGACCGCGATAAGCGGGATATCGAGCGCAAAGGCAAGGCTTTTTGCCGCCATCAATCCCACCAGAAGCGAACCGAGGAGACCGGGGCCGCAGGTTACCGCAACCGCGTCAAGGTCCGGGAAGCCTACGCCGGCATCCGAAAGCGCCGCGGCAATAACCGAATTAAGCGACTCAATGTGACGCCGCGATGCCACTTCCGGGATCACACCACCGTACCGCGCGTGTATATCGACCTGTGACGCCACAATGTTGGAGATGATGGTCCGTCCGTCCGCAACGACCGCCGCCGCGGTTTCATCGCAAGAGGTTTCTATACCGAGAATCAATATGCTCAAAGTATGTCGCTCCCTGTACTGGTTCAAAGTTCAAAGTTCAAGATTAACGAATAGACCTTTTAGGTCTAAGTTGGTGGGCACAGCCCATCCTACAACTTTGCATTCCGACTTCCGACCTCCGACTTCTGAAAAGGTGGGTACAGCCTACTCTACAATTAACGCACTGACAAATAAAATCTGTGTCTATCCGTGTCCATCTGTGGTTCTATCCGCGCGTGACGGTAACTCCGGGAATTCCGTAAGATTATCAAGCCACATTATAATCGCATCCTCGTTATTATCCTGGTAGTAATGCTTACGGACTCCCCTTTGAACAAAACCAAGCTCTTCATAAAGTTTCCGGGCCGGCGAATTGGAGGGACGGACTTCTAGCGTCATCTGCTTTAAGCCGCGTCCGGAGGCACGCCTAATCAATTCCTGAAGGATTCTCCTGCCGATTCCCTTATTGCGATGAAGAGGATGGACGGCGATGTTCGTGACATGCGCCTCATCGAGGACCAGCCACATCCCGCCGTAACCAACCAGGAAGTTGTCGTGTAACGCTACAACATAGTCCGCAAGCTGATTCAGGACTACTTCAAAGAGGAAGGTTTCCCTGCTCCAGGGTTGGGGGAAAGAAACCTTTTCAATATGGAGGATTTGGTCGATGTGCTCCGGTTCCATCCGGACGATTTCAACCATCACGGTACGATCCTCCAGTGATTGCCGGTGGGCGAAAGTATTCGGGAAGTAATTCGGAGTAGCCTGAACCACCGGCGGAGGTGAGTTTTATCAGTCCCAAACCGGCTATTACCGTGCCTTGAGGGTGTGCTGTTTCCGGAGCAAACAACGACCTGCTTCCAAGCGTATCCTCAAAGGTCTTTCGGAAGGTATGGGCGCCTTCGCCGGTAAGGATCACCTTCTGGAAGGATTGAAGCCTGTGGGCGGCATCCGCCGGTGCGGCCGCAAAGGCCGGCACGACCGCAGACGGCACTTCGCCGGCGGCCTGGTATACGCCGGCGTAAACCTCGTCGCGGCGCGAGACGATTAAGGCGCAAACAGGTATTCCCCCTGTAAGAAGGGGCGCTGCCAGGGCCAGCAGCGTTGAAATTCCGACTACCGGAAGGTCTAGGACCTGGGCGAGTGTTCGAGCGGTGACCACCCCAAGCCGGATGCCGGTGAAGGAACCGGGCCCATTGGAAACGGCGATGCCGTCTAAGTCCTTTAAAGTCAATGCAGCATCGGCCAAAACATTTTTGATGAAGGGTATTAGACGCACCGAATGCAGCTTCTTCCCGGAAACGGAGCGCTCTGCAACGAATTTATTGTCCATGACTATACCGACGCTTAAGACGTCGGTAGCGGTTTCAATCCCCAGCATGCAGGGCACGTATTAATTCCTCCACGGCAGCTCGAGCGACCGGTCCGTAACCACGAAAGAGGATAATCCTTGCGTTTTCTTTTCCCGGTATCTCAGAAAGCTCAACCTCGATACGGTCCTCAGGTAAAGCTTCGGCGACACGCTCGGCCCATTCTATGACGCAGACACCCGGTCCGAAGAAGTACTCCTCTCCGCCGAGATCGGTTAATTCTTCCGGACTTCTGAGGCGGTAAGCGTCAAAATGGTAAAGGGGTAAACGACCTCGGTACTCTTTAATCAATACAAAGGTGGGGCTGGTTACCTGTTCTGCGACTTCCAGCCCCCGGGCAACGCCCTGGGTGAAACACGTTTTTCCCGCTCCGAGGTTTCCCAGTAACGCCACAACACCCGCGGGTTTAAGCAACCTCCCGAGAAGTTCTCCCAAAGCGCGCGTGAATTCGGGGGAACCACTTTCTATTTTAAAATCGAACATCTATAATACAATCCTTTTAATCCTCCGCCCCCGAATAATATACATTACCTTTTTCGGCAAATCTTAACCGCCGCTGAAATGCTCATACCCCATCTTCTCGAATTCCGATTCAACGCCATCGGGTGTAATAAGCCTTACACCGGCTCCTGCGGAAACCTTTCCCACAGGACGGCAGGCGGCGCCTGCTTCCGAAAGAGCAGCAAAAACATCGCCCATGGCCCCCGGGGCGGTTGTGAAAAGAAGCTCATAGTCCTCGCCGCCGTACAGCGCCCATTCGATGGGTTCCGTTCCGGTACGGCGCCCCAGGAACTCCGTGGCAGGATCAACCGGAACCGCGGCTTTAAAGATGTCGCAACGGACACCGCTCTCACGGGCGATGTGCTTGACGTCGGAGGCGAGACCGTCGCTGATGTCAATCAAAGAATGCACCTGGCTGATCGATGCCAAAATCAAACCTGCTTCGACTCTCGGCTTGGGACGGCGGTGCTTTCCGATAAGAAAATTCCGCAGTGGTTCCGGACATTCGACATCATTGTTTTCCAGCAGGTAAAGTCCTGCGGCGGCTCCTCCCAAAGAACCCGTCAGGCATATTATATCCCCGGGCTGCGCGCCGTTCCTGTAGCGCGTACGGCCCGGCAAAGCTTCTCCAAGCAAAGCGACGTTTATCAAAAGGACCGGTGAGCTGATGGTATCGCCGCCCACAAGAGATACGCCGAACTCTTGAGCTGCCTCCTTCATCCCCCGGTAAAGGAGAAGGGTGTCTTCTACGAAGAAATCGTCCGGAAGACCGATCGTCACAACCGCGTAAACCGGTGTGCCGCCCATAGCAGCGATATCGCTGACGCTCACCGCCAGGGCTTTATACCCTATGTCTTCGGGAGGACATTGTCCAAGGCGGAAGTGAACACCTTCGACCAGGCCGTCGGTAGTAAACAGCAGCCAGCGCTCACCGAAATCCAGGACCGCGGCATCGTCGCCGATTCCCTTAACGACACCGGTTCCGTAACCGATGTTCGCTGAAAGACGCTCGATTAATCCGAATTCGCCGATTTCCGATAACTTCATATTTGGTTATTAGACCTCCCGAAAAAGATAAGGAAATCATCCGAAGTTGATTTCTGCGAATGTCCTGTATGCGAATCTCCCGCCTCTGGACTCCCAATTCAGCAGCCGGTCTTCTTAACGCCGAGAAAGTCGGCCACCAAACGCATGGCGCAGAATTCACCACACATCGTACACTCCTTGATATCGACGGGGTTGCGCTCCTTTCGAAGCAGGCGCGCCTTTTCGGGGTCGATGGCCAGTGATAGTTGACCGTCCCAATCGAGGTTCTTACGCGCACGCGACATCGCCAGATCCCATTCCCAGGCGCCCGGAACGCCTTTAACGATATCCGCCGCATGACCTGCTATACGGGTGGCGATGACGCCTTCTTTAACATCCTCGGCGGTGGGCAACCCGAGATGTTCCGCCGGGGTCACGTAGCACAGGAAATCGGCTCCCGCCATCGCTGCCAGAGCGCCGCCGATAGCGGAAGTGATATGGTCGTAACCCGGCGCTACATCGGTAACCAGCGGTCCCAGAACGTAAAACGGCGCTTCACGGCAGAGGGACTTTTGGAGAACGATGTTCGCCGCAATCTGATTCAAAGGAACGTGTCCGGGACCTTCCACCATGACCTGCACACCGCGTTCCCTCGCCCGGTCCACCAGTTCGCCCAGTATAATCAGTTCTTCAACCTGGGCCCTGTCGGTCGCGTCAGCAAGACAGCCTGGCCTTAATCCGTCTCCAAGGCTCAAGGTAACGTCGAATTCCAGGCAGATGTCCAAAAGACGTTCGAAATCGGTGTACAGAGGATTTTCCAGATTGTTATGAAGCATCCATCCTGTAATAAAACTTCCGCCGCGGCTGACGATGTCAGTCACACGTCCCTGCGATTGAAGACGCCGCACGCTGTGCAGGGTAACACCGCAGTGTACCGTGATGAAATCCACGCCGTCCATCGCCTGCCGGTATATAACATCAAAAAGCTGTTGCGGATCAAGCTCGACGATACTGTTATTGCGTTTCTGCGCTTCCACCGCTGCCTGGTAAATGGGCACCGTACCCACAGGTACCGGGCACTCGGATATGGTTTGCCGGCGGAGTGCGTCGAGGTCTCCGCCGGTGCTGAGATCCATTACCGCATCCGTGCCCGCGGACAACGCCGTCCGCAGTTTTACGAGCTCCCGTCCGATGTCGGGAAACTGCGTCGACGTACCGATATTGGCGTTTACTTTCGTTTTCAACCCCTTGCCGATACCATGCGGTTTGAGGGTATGATGGTTTCTATTTGCCGGTATCACTATCGTTCCCGCAGCTAACCCTGCACGGATAAAATCCGGGGATAAACCTTCCCGGGCCGCCACACCGGCCATTTCCGGTGTTATAATACCCTTTTTTGCTTCCTGCAACTGAGTCAACACGACCCCCCCAATAAACTAAGTAGAAGCCTTACTCTTGCCGCAACCTCCGGCGATCCCGCAACGGCGTTTATCACAGCAACACGTTTTGCTCCGGCGGCTGTAACCTCGCCGATGTTGTCAGGCGTAATACCGCCGATGGCGACCACCGGCAAACGGACTGTCCGTAATACATCGCGCAGTATTTTCGTGCCGAGAGGCTGCAGATCGGGTTTTGTAGATGTCGCGAAAACAGGGCCGAAGCCGATGTAATCGGCACCGTCTTTTTCGGCGGCAGCGGCTTCGGCAACCGAATGCGCTGAAACGCCTATGATCGCACTCTCTCCGAGCAGCTTACGGGCGAAAATTACCGGGAGGTCGTTCTGGCCGAGGTGTACCCCGTCGGCGCCGACCGCAGCGGCAATATCCACCCGGTCGTTAATAATCAGCGGTATGCCGGCGTCCCGGGTCAGCTCGCGCAGCACCTGAGCCTCTGCCAGGAACGCCTTCGACGACAGGTTCTTCTCCCTTAACTGAACAATTCCCGCCCCGCCCAATATTGCATCACGAGTAACGTCGACAACGGCTTTTGAAACGGTATGCTCCAATCCAACGATCACATAGAGAAGCGGTTTGTGGAGTAAAGAGTTCCTCCAAACGCTTCGCGATTTCTTGGAAATATCCTGTTCGAGCTGGTATGCGGTATACCGCAGTCGCTTAAAATCTTCTACCGAATCGAAGCACAGGTTTCTCGCCGTCTCTTCCAGCACACGGGCCGCTTCCTGAACCCTCCGTGCGTTGGCGATAACGACAGAAACAAGTCCCCTGTGGTGCGGGGCGGGGTATTCACTGCCAAAATCCCTCGAGACGCTTCTTGCCTCGATAATTTGACCGTAGTCGATGCCCGGCGGAGTCCTAAGCACATGTCTGGCGTTTCTTGCGCGTTCGGCAAGATCCGCGTCCTCAAGGACAAAACGCGCGATATCTTCAAGTACTCGTAAACCTTCGCGCGCCCGGTTAAGGTTTGCGTCAAAAACGCGGTTTAATACATCTGCTCGCATACGCCTGCACCCGAATCCCTTTACGATTATTATAGCCCTTACATTTTCTCTGAGACAGGTTAAATTTACGAAGTTCACTGAATACTTAAGGAAAAACGTAACTATTCACCCTGTTGCGTTACACTGACGGAACGCGGTGAGAGGCAAGCAGAGCGCGAAGGACGACGCCGGACGGAGCAGAGCGTACTTAAAACGTACGTGAGCATCCGGCCGGTGGCGCCGACAAAGCTATGCGCAGCCTATCGCCGCGCCCAATGGGGTGGCTGAATAGTTACGGAAAAACAAATACCCCTCGGAAGGGGTGTTATTTCTTTTTCCCATTCCCTCCGCTGGCATTATCCAGTTCAGGTTCATAAGGGTAAACCGACATCCGGTCTGCAAAAAGCGAGACGGGGAGTGTCGAAGTTTTCTCAGCTCAGCACTAGGACACCGTAGTTAAGAAAAAATCCGAACCTACGTTGAATTGAGCGCTGAGCACCCCTATGGGCAAATAAGTTCACTATATAACATTTCACATGATTCCCGGCCGGCCATTGCGGCTAAGCCATCGCTGAGAATTCCTTTTCGTCCGGGGAAGGGGCGGGGTCCTTCTTTTTCAATACTCCTTGCAGTATTGCCTTTACTGCCGCCATATCAAAAGGCTTTCCCAGGAAACCAACCGCACCTTCTTTGAAGGCCCTGGTTATGAAGTCAACCTCAGGGCAGGCGGTCATCATGACAACTTCCACCTCGGGGGTAAGCTGCCTTATTTCCTTTAAGGCGCCAAAACCGTCGAGAACCGGCATCTTAACGTCTAAAAAAACAAGATCCGGTTTGGAGGCAAAGGCTATCTTAATCGCTTCACGCCCATTTTTGGCCTGATTGGTAGAATGCCCTTCCGTTAAAAAAAACATCTCCAAGATTTCACGTATTTCCGACTGGTCATCGACGATTAAAATATTCAACGCTTTTCCCGACATATCATCATTCTCCGACAAAACATGACAACTTATCGAACTATTAGAAATTACGTTAAAAGTTGTCAATAAAGTTAACTATTTTATTTCTATTAAAGGCATTGAAATCCTGCCGCTTATAAATAAATTTTAAGAGGTATATAATGGTACATTATAGTAAATAGAAAAATACCACCTGTTATTAAAATATATCTTAGAAATCGGTTGCCTGAATAAAAAGTTGGCTGGCGATGACTTTTGTCAGGTCGTAGAATTCGAACGTTTTAGTGAACAACTATCTACCAAAGCGGCAAATATATTGCGGAAAATAGAATCTTTTTCCCACATGAGTTCAGGATGGCACTGCACGCCGACAGCAAAAGGCAGACTGCCGGATTCAATCCCTTCCACGACTCCGTCCGGCGACCGCGCGGTGCATTTGAATCCCTCGGCTAACCGATTTATGGACTGGTGGTGAAAGGAATTGACCCTTATCTCCAGCCTGCCGAAAATCACGCCAAGTTTCGACCCAGGTTGGATTCGCACGGTATGTGTAGGGTACCAGCGCGGCGCATCCTGATCATGCTTCAGCGGTTGGGTTGCTCCCTGGGAAAGGTCCTGATGGATACTGCCGCCCGCCGCCACATTTAGTAATTGCATTCCCCTGCAGACCCCCAGGACCGGAAGCCGCCTGAGAACAGCGGTCCGGGCCAGCGTCAATTCAAAAACATCACGCCGTGGGCTGATTTGCCCGGTGCAGGGGAGGGGTTCTTCACCAAAATGAAAAGGATCAAGGTCTCCGCCGCCCGACAGTAATAAACCGTCAATACTGTCGAAAACCGCGTCCGCCGCATCCGGATGGAGCGGCGGGATTACAAGCGGCAGCCCTCCGACAGCCGATACCGCATCAACGTAAAATCGGCTCAGGAATAACCGCTCTTCGTCTTCATTATAAGCGGCGGTAATCCCTATGATCGGTATCAAAGGAACACCTCCGGAGATTCTGAATGCGGAATGCAGATAAGGAAACAATATTAACCACAGAGACACTGAGAACACAGAGAAAGCGAAATGCTTCTATAATTCTTTTATATCTATTCAGGGTCAAAAAGCATCCAGCACTCAACTCGGTCATATTATGACAAAGTCTCCTTCTTGAAGGTAAGGATAGAGCCAACCGATATCCTGCCGAACACCGGATTGATGCTGAATACTATTCAGTAGTCAGAACAAAGAAACTAAGATAGTCTTAGTAGATAGTCTATCATCTACTAACAAGTATCAGGTTTTTCATTCTCGGAAAGGCAGGTCTGGTTTCGTATAATCCGTCTTTTATCGTTAGTATCCAGAGGAGAAAATCGGCTAATAGTAACAATAATTCCGTATAATGACTCACTGAGTGCTGGATGAATTAGGGACCTAAAACTCGTGCCTGAATAGTTACCATTTTTGTTATCTGGTCTTGATATTTCTGTTTTCTGTTAACTCCGTGCCTCCGTGATGACCCGGCACGCAACTTGCTGATCCTATGACGCGGCGTTCTAAGTCGCATTGCGTAACGATGTAAAGCAGTTTTAACGTACAGTTGAGTGCTGGTGGGTCCGGCTTGTCTGGGTCAGTGACAGGACAAACAGCCGAACCTTAATTGGGGAAGTCAGCCGCTCTTTACCAAACGCGCTCCCCGATTTAGGGCGACCTTGCCGGTGCGCACCATCTCGAGAATGCCGTGCTCGTTCAATACCGAGCACAGGGCATCGATTTTTTCGCCGTCGCCGGTCATCTCGACCACCATTGTTTCCTTGCCCACGTCGACTATGTGCGCCCTGAAGATCTCAACGATGTCGACGATATCGGAGCGCCGCGAGGGGTCGGCCTTAACTTTGATCAAGGCCAGTTCGCGGTCGATAAGATCTGTTTCGAGGTGCTCCACTTTCAGGATGTCTATAAGCTTGGAAACCTGTTTTACCACCTGGTCAATAACCCTGTCGTCTCCCTGAACAACAAGCGTTAAACGGGAAACATTAGGTTGCTCCGTGTGGCCGGCGGTAATGCTTTCGATGTTGAACGCCCGGCGGCTCAGAAGCCCTGAGATACGCGCGAGCACCCCTGGTTTGTTAATCGCCAGCACGGCTAAGGTGTGTTTCATAATCCGCCACCCCCTCCCTTGATAATAGTACTTCTTTCTCAGGGCGCGGCGATGAGCAACGCATTACTGCCAACTTCCAACTTCCCACGTCTCAATTCCCGATTGCCCGGTTCGCCTCCCCCAGCACTCAAACTTTCCCTGGCAAAAAACAAGTGGTTTTGACGACATTTAACGTTTTTATGAAATTGCTATTATTTAGTTGAATTGAGTGCTCGGTTCCTTGCACTGCCCAAGCGATCGCCGCGTTCCGTTTATGATACTCTTTTGCATCTAAGTAAACGCATTACCGGTCTACATTTTCATCCTTTGTGAGGCCGCATACGGCGCTCGATTAAAACTTCGTGAGGTATTCCTCCAGTTCCCAAGGATGAATCATCGTCCGATAGCGGTCCCATTCGATAAGTTTTGCGGTTATAAACCGGTCGAAAACGTGTTCGCCTAGGGCGTCCCGTATTACAGGGTCCCGTTGCAACTCTTGGACAGCGGCATACAGGTTTCCGGGAAGAGTATCGATGCCGTGGTCCAGGCGTTCAGCTTCGCTCATTTCGTAAATGTTTTGGTCGCACGGGGGAGGAGGCTCAATCTGCTTTTCGATCCCTTCCAGTCCCGCGTGGAGGCATACAGCGAGAGAAAGGTAAGGATTGCACGAAGGATCTGGGCTTCGCAGCTCTATCCTCGTGGACATCCCGCGCTTGGCCGGAACACGGATTAGCGGACTGCGGTTGCGGCAGGACCATGCGATGTAAACAGGGGCTTCGTACCCCGGAACAAGCCGCTTGTAAGAGTTAACCGTCGGGTTGGCTATAGCGGTAATCGCCTTGATGTGTTTCATTATTCCGCCCATGAAGTGGTATGCCTCAGGGCTCAACTGCAGGGGGCCTTCGGGATCAAAAAAGGCGTTTTCCCCGTCTCTTGCAAGTGAAAGGTTGGTATGCATTCCGGAGCCGTTAATCCCGAAAACCGGTTTGGGCATAAAAGAAGCGTGGAGACCGTGCTTTTGAGCGATCACCCTGACGACGAACTTAAAGGTGACTATTTTATCTGCGGTATCCAAAGCGTCGGAGTATTTAAAGTCGATTTCATGCTGTCCGGGAGCAACCTCGTGGTGCGATGCTTCAATCTCAAAACCCAGTTTTTGCAGAGCTATTATAATGTCACGGCGCGCCTCTTCACCCAGATCAACGGGAGCGAGGTCAAAGTAACCGGCGCGGTCATGGGTGCTTGTGGTCGGTCGGCCGTCGGAATCAATGTGAAAAAGGAAAAATTCCGCTTCCGGTCCAGCGAACATCGAATAGCCCTGCCGACTGGCGCGCTCAACCGCACGGCGCAGTATATAACGCGGGTCGCCCGCGAAGGGTGTGCCGTCAGGGTTGTAGATATCGCAGATTAGCCGGGCCACAGCGCCGTTTTCCGAGGACCTCCAGGGAAAAACGACAAAAGTCTTCGGATCCGGACGGAGGTACATGTCCGATTCTTCGATCCTTACAAACCCTTCAATAGAAGAACCGTCGAACATTAGTTCATTGGCAAGGGCTTTTTCAAGCTGGTCCACGGGAATTGCCACGTTCTTTAAAATACCGAAGATGTCGGTAAATTGAAGGCGTATGAATTTTACGCCCTCATCGCGGGCGGCAAGAAGCACATCTTCCGTTAGAACTCTGTCTGTCACCAAGCATTCACCTTCCTGTGATGAAATAGTAAGCGGATCGTTTCTAAAGGGTTTGTTGTACCACATGATCTTATAATGATACCATGCCGCACGGCCCGGCATACCACGCTGTATGCCGCACCGGAGCAACTTAATGTTAATGCCGCTTGCCGGGGGCATCCCAGATTGCTGCCTGGGATAAAGAGCCGCACAGACAAGGATATGGAGTTCGGCGTTTCAATCGTTTTTGAGGCGAACAGTCGAGAAAAATATAACATGTGATGAAACCACAACACAATAGCTTTCTTGGAAAGGCCCGCAAAAAGTATGCGTTATTCTTGCGCGGTCTCAACTCGTTTTTCGGCACATCCCGGTCCGCAGTTGTAAATAAGGGATTTGCAGCTTCTGCAATAAAGGAAAGTAGAGGTTACAGACCTCTACTTATAAATCGAGACTTATTTTGTTTTAGGGAAAATCGACTAGATATCGAAGTACAAGGCAAATTCGTACGGGTGCGGACGAAGGCGTATCGCGTCCACTTCCCGCTGGCGCTTGTAATCGATCCAGGTTTGGATCAAGTCTTCCGTGAAGACACCGCCCTGAAGCAGGAACCGGTGATCGATCTCGAGAGCATTGAGAGCATCCTCCAAGGAAGCGGGAAGGGCCGGGATGCTGCCGATTTCCTCGGGCGAAAGCTCGTATATATCTTGTTCGAGAGGTTCACCGGGGTGAATTTTGTTCTTTATCCCGTCGATTCCCGCAAGCAGCATCGCGGAAAACGCCAGGTAAGGGTTACAGGATGGATCCGGCGGGCGGTACTCGATCCGCTTCGCCTTAGGGCTGCTGGAATACATGGGAATACGCGCGGCGGCGCTGCGATTGCGTTGCGAGTACGCGAGGTATACCGGCGCTTCGTAGCCTGGCACCAGGCGCTTGAAGGAATTGGTCGTGGGACTGCAGAAAGCGGCCAGCGCCGGGCCGTGCTTCAGAAGGCCGCCGATGTAATAAAGTGCGTCTTCGCTTAATTGCGCGTAGCCTTTGGCATCATAGAAGACCGGGGCGCCGTTCTTCCACAAACTCTGGTGAACATGCATTCCCGAACCGTTGTCCTGAAATATGGGCTTAGGCATGAAGGTAACCGTCTTGCCGTATTTCCGGGCGACGTTTTTGATAATGTACTTGAACATAAGCAGTTGATCGGCCATCTGGGTCAATGGAGCGAAGCGCATGTCGATCTCGGCCTGACCGGCGGTGGCTACCTCGTGGTGATGGCATTCCACATAGATGCCGCATTTAATCATTATCTGCACCATTTCGCTGCGAATGTCCTGAAAGGTGTCAGTGGGGGGTACGGGGAAATACCCCTCTTTGTAGCGGGGCTTGTAGCCTAGATTAGGCTTCTCGTTACGGCCGGCGTTCCAGAAACCTTCGGCCGAGTCCACGTAATAATAGCCGGAATACTGATTCTGGTCGAATCGTACGTCGTCAAGGATGAAGAACTCCGCTTCGGGACCCCAGAAGCTTTGGTCCGCAATGCCGGTTTCCTGAAGAAAAGTTTCCGCCTTTTTAGCGATGAAGCGCGGGTCGCGTTCGTAGTTCTTGCCGGTCAATGGATCGAAAACACTGCAGATAAGACTTAAGGTCGGAGCACTGCAAAAGGGGTCCATGACAGCGGTTGCGGGATCCGGAAGCAGCAGCATGTCGCTCTCGTGAATGTTTTTAAAGCCCCTGATGCTCGAACCGTCAAATCCGAAACCTTCCTTAAAGCCGTCCTCGTTCAACTCGTCGACCGGAACGGTAAAGTGCTGCCATAGACCGGGCAGGTCCATAAATTTCAGGTCAACAAACTCAACCTGATGCTTTTTGGCGAATTCCAAAGCCTCTTTAGAATTCATTATCGTTACCTCCTGAATTATAATCCCAGCTTGTTTACTGTTCATGTTGCGTATACGGCAATCCGTTTGCGAAAGCCTGAACTCTCAAAACCCTTTTTCCGGTGTTACACCTCCTTATAGGCAGGTTGTTCTCAAGAGTGCCTTAGAAATCTTCAATTGATGAAACAAAGAAAAAGCCCCCGCAGTATAAACTGCCAGGGGCATCTTTGCCGCCAGGATAGAGCACCGCTTTGTGCTCCGACATTATGAGCCGTTTTTTAACTCAGCAGGTCTTGCTGTAAAAGTAACTTTTAGAATCCCGCTTCGTTCAAGAACGGTTTATTTAAAATCTATGCCGATTTCTGCTTATGCCCTTAACCAAGGATCGATTCGACTTCTTCCGCGTCGACGTCCATTATGTAACGTATGCCGCTTATTTCCGCCGCTTCTTTGGTCAGCGCGGCGATGTCATCGCGATCAATCAAATCGAGACTGAACTTGCGGGCGCCGCACATAAGCTGCCGCAAGCCCTGAGCCAGACGCTGGAAATAGGTGTATACACCGACGGCGCCTATGGGCAGCCGCTTGATATCTTCGCCCAGAAGCTTTTTCAGTTCGGTGGCGCCGATGAACACCTGCTCCACGGTATCCCCGTATTTCTGATACTCCGATGAAACCTTGCCCTCGCGCAACGCTTCTCCCACGGTCTTGCCGACCATGGCCGCCGCCAGCGGCGCCCGCGCCAATCCGACGGCTTTCATGTACGGCGCGCCGATGGCAATCGCCTTGAAAACGTGATCCTCGAGGCTGAAACCACCGGCCATCGCCACGGGTGGGAGGTACCTGTTCTTTTTCGCGAGCGTGTCCATGTAGTTGGCCAAAAGAGCATGCAGATAAAGCGTGGGCACGCCCCACTCATTCATCATCCTCCAGGGGCTCATTCCCGTGCCGCCGCCGGCGCCGTCAACCGTAAGCAGATCCAGTTTGGCGTCCGACGCATATTTGATCGCCCGCGCCAGGTCAGCCGGACGGTAGGCGCCGGTTTTCAGGAATATGTACTTAGCTCCCGCCTTCCGAAGGTCTTCGACGCGCTGCATGAATGATTCCTGTTCGACCATACCGATGCGGGAATGGCGCTCGAATTCCTTAAACGCGCCCGCCTCGAAAGCCGCCTGGACCGCCGGATCCTCGGGATCGGGGAGTACGATGTAACCGCGGCTCTTGAGCTGCAGCGCACGTTTTAAGGTGTTAAGCTTGACCTCCCCGCCGATATCCTTGGCGCCCTGACCCCATTTGAGTTCGACCGCGGTGACGCCGAATTTCTCAATAACCCATTCCTGAACTCCGAGACGGGTGTCTTCGACGTTTGCCTGAACCGCGATAAAACCTTCTTTCCCGGCCCAATCGGTAAAGGCCTTTATGCGGGTCTCCATGGCCGGTGATTTTACCAACTTACCGTTCTTGATTTCCGCGTTCGGGTCCATAGCGCATACGTTCTCACCTACGATGATACCGCACCCGGAGATGGCCGCTCCGGCGGCAAGGTGCGACCAGTTGTTCGCGGCAACGTTGGTCGACCCCATCGCGGCAACTATAAAAGGCAGGCGCAGTTTCAAGCTCTTATCGGAGGCGACGGCGGTACGCAGATCAACCGCCGGGAAAATGGCTTTATCCGAGTCGGGATCGATACCATGCGCGCCCACCGCTGTTCCCATGATGCTGAAATGAGAGTAATCCACAGGGTATTTCTTTTGGGATGCGGAGGTCGTCTTACCGAACGGCTGCGGATAAAGAACCTCTTTACCGCGTATAGCCGAACGTCCTACTTCACAATGCCCGGGACAACCGTCGAGACAGGTCACGCACATTCCGCTCGAAGAACTCTGAGTCTGAGTACGTAATTTGGTAAGCGTAGCCGCGGAAGCATTCATGCCAGCACTTAACATTTTCTATCATCCTCCAAAACATTAAAAAGATTAAAATAGGTATCCTCTTTCTTTAGTTAACAAAAAAATTAACCAAAAACGTTTTTTATTTCCTCGAAACCCACCTCACTTTTAAGTCAAGATTTTGAACGACTTTTATGATACCGGTGCTGTTTCCGCCTAAGATAGAACGACCTTATTGGTGGCTTGCATCCGGCGGAAGGGTTACTTCGTAATTATCGGATTTCATCAAAACTTCATCCGAAGGTGGGCGAAGCCCACCCTACCGGATTTGCAGGCGGGAAAGTAAGAATGTTAAAAATGGCAATTTCCGTGCAAAATACCTGTAATATTCGCACCTCCAACCTCCCGCCTCTCACCTCTACTTAAGGAAGGTAACGCTCGATCTCCCAGGGGTGAATCTCTTCCAAGAAGTCGTTCCATTCCTTTTCCTTACGCTGTAGATAAAGCTTAAAAGTATATTCGCCCATAGCTTCCCGGACGCATGCATCTGCCTTTAAAGCTTCTAATGCGGCGCCAAGGTGGAGGGGGAGCGTTTCCCCGGTTCCAAGATTGTTACCGGCAAATGCCGGGCGCTCCGCGGTCCCTGATATGCCCTGCATGCCGGTATCGAGAATCGTAGATATAGCCAGATAGGGGTTGCAGGTGGCGTCGGGGATCCAGCATTCAAGAATCGGCTCATCTCCGGAGGGCGCGGTGTTGAGCATCGTTGCATGTGTTTCCATCGACAACCCGGCGAGAACCGGACGGCGCGCATCAGAAGAAAGTCTCTTGTACGACATTACCGAAGGGCAGCATACAGCCGTAAGTGCTCCGGCATGTTCCAAAAGGCCGGCGACAAAACCGTAAGCGGTGTTGCTGAGTCCCAGGGCGTCGCCATCCCCGGAAAAGACATTCCGGCGGTCTTCCATAAGCGCGAGGTAAAGCGACATTCCCGAACCAGGGTATTCCTTAAAGGGTTTCGGGATAAATGACGCATAAAGGCCGTGTCGCTGAGCGACTGCGCCTATTACGAACTTAAAGGTGACAATTTTATCCGCCATCGCCGCCGCGTTGTCTGATTTTAGATAGATACGGTTTTGCCCCGGCGCACCGCCGTGGTGTGAAAAGGCTACTTCAATACCCATTTCATCGAGCGTGTTCACCATGTCGCGACGGGCGTTTTCACCCAAATCCAGCGGCGAAAGGTCGCACAAACCGGCGCAATCCTGCGGCTTGAGCAGAGGTTTGCCCCTTTCGTCGACATGAAAAAGGAAAAAGTCTATCGCCGCCCCTACCGAAAGGCAGGATTCACGGGAATCGCTGTTTGACGTTTTTTCTTCCAAAACTCCACGCGTGCAGCCATCAAAGCGTTCGCCGGACTTTCTGTAACCGTTGCAGATCATTCTGGCGACAGCGCCGTCGCGCGGACGCCAGGGAAACAAGATAAAGGTGTTGCCGTCGGGATGCAAATAAACGGTTTCCTGATTCTCCGTCTGACCCGTAAATACGGAACCTTCAACGGAGACCTGATTGGCGAGAACCCTTTCCAATTCCGTCACAGGTACGGCGATGTTTTTGAAACGTCCGAAGATGTCGGTGAACTGTAACCGAAGAAACCTTACGTGATGTTCCTGTACAAGTTCGCGAATATCGTTACCCTTATACACATATTTCACTCCTAACTACAAAAAAATCCCTTCCAAGCTACAGAAAATCTGTAACCTGAAGGGACGTCATTGCCCCGGACACTATTACTGCTGAAAAAACCTTAATCCACTATCAATATTATAATCGTAAATTCGCCGAAATCAAGTCATCAACCGAAAAACTTTTTCCATATGCGGCCTAATTCTTTCCGAGCAACGATATTATTTCCTTGGCGACCTTCACCATCGGCAGTCTTTTGTTCATGCTCAGGTTCCTTAGGTAATGATAGGCTTCCTGCTCGGTCATGCCTTTTTTCTCTGCGAGCAGACCTCTGGCCTGCTCCACCAAACGACGTTCTTTAAGGTTCTTCTGTAATCTGGAATTCTCCTGCTCGAGTGCCGAAAGACGCTGGAAATTGGCGGCGGCAACCTCAACGGTTACAGCGACAATGACGTCATCCAGCGGCGGCATTAAATAGGCGAGGACCCAACCTTTTTTCGCTTGTTCAATGATTGTTTTTTCTTCACGCGAATAAATAATTACCGCCGCAATTCGATGCTCCTCCAGGATGTTAAGCGCTCCGGCGCCTCCGTGGTCGGGCAGGGCGGGATCATAAACCATGACGTCCGGGTTGACTTCGAACCCGAGCCTCAGTGCGGCGCGTGCTTCTGCGGCAGCGGCTATTACATTGTGTCCGAGCCGCGTAAGAATCTCGCGCAACTGGTTACGGTCAGAGGTCTCCGCAATCGCAAGAAGCACACGGTAACCGTACATCGGCACACACTACCTCTCCGTCATCTATTGTAACATAAAGCTCGAATATGTGACACAGACGCGGCGCGTACCTTTTCAAAGACTGCTCTTTATGTTATTCTCACCTTTATGAGGCTGCATCCCTCGGGGAGGAAGTCCTTTTTTAAAAAAGAAAAGAAGCAGGGGCAGGATCGAGTTATGCGGGATGGCTGCGAAATCCTGATAATAGGCGGAGGCATAGTAGGGCTTTCCATCGCCGGAGAATTACTCCGGCGGGGGGCGGAAGAGGTATTGCTCATCGAGAAGGAAGATGCTCCGGGAAAGCACGCCAGCGGCAGGAACAGCGGGGTGCTGCACGCCGGTGTTTATTACGCGCCTGAAACCTTTAAGGCGAGGTTTTGCGTGGAAGGAAACCGTTTTCTAAAAGAGTATTGCCGGGAGAGGGATTTGCCTTTAATGGAAACGGGGAAGGTTATTGTGGCCGGAAACGAGGCGGAAATAGGTGTTTTGCATGAACTGGAAAGAAGAGCGCGGGCCAACGGCATAAATGTGAGGATGATAAATGCGGCGGAACTCAAGGAAATCGAACCTCACGCGTTTACCTGCGAATGGGCGTTGTATTCTCCCGACACAGCTGTGGTAGACCCCAAGAAGATACTTGAGTCGCTTGAGTACGAGATAGTATCTTCGGGGAAGGCGGCGATTTCGTACAATACGGCGTTCCGCGGTTTATTAAAAGACGGGAGCGTCCTTTCGAGTAAGGGGAGTATTGAGTTCAAGAAGATTATCAACGCTGCGGGAGCCTACAGCGACACGGTGGCGCACGCCTTCGGCCTGGGCCGCGGGTACCGCATCCTTCCTTTTAAGGGCACCTATAGAAAACTTCACCCGGAAGCCGGGCATCTCGTAAAGGGAAGTATTTACCCGGTTCCCGATCTGAGAAATCCCTTTTTAGGAGTACATTTCACCAGGGGGGTTTACGGCGAAGTCGGCATCGGCCCTACGGCCATACCTGCGCTGGGGCGGGAGAATTACGGTATTCTCCGGGGCATGGACCTGGAATCCTTCAATATACTGTATCGCGATGCCGTTCTTTTCTTAACTAATCCTTCCTTTCGCTCCGCGGCGCTCGCGGAAGTCCGAAGGTATTGCGGGAACACATTTTACAGGGAAGCGAAAAGGCTTGTGCCGGAAGTAAAAGAAACGCAAATAATCGCGAGCGGCAAGGTAGGGATAAGACCCCAACTTGTTAACTGGGTAGAAAAAAAGTTGGTGATGGACTTCGTCGTCATCGGAGACGGGGATGCCGTCCATGTCTTGAACGCGATATCGCCCGCGTTTACCTGCTCAATGCCCTTTGCAAAATATGTGGTTGATAAACTGCTGTCGTAAGTATTAAATGAATTGTGACTCGCGACTCGTAAATTTTTTAGTGTTATGCTATTCCAAAGGTTCGTTTTCCACAAGGTTCCAAACGCCGCAGGGACACGCTCCCGCACAAAAACCACACCCGATGCATCTATCGGGATCCGACACCATTTCAAAACCGCCGTCGCTCTTTTCATTCCGGGAGATGGCCGCCTGCGGGCAGACGTTGACACAAATTCCGCAGTCCCGGCATGTTCCGCAGGAAGAGCACTGTGCGGCACACTGTTCAATATCGTTAAAGCTCAATATCCGGGGGTCGAAGTACTCCAGTTTAACCCGGGAGTAGTCTACCCTCTGCTGCGTGGTTCCCTCGGCCACCTTCCCCGTTGCGCTGTCACTAATCGCACGGGCCGCCTTCCGGCCGGCGCCGATGGCATCGGTTATCAGCCCCAGTCTTACGCTGTCACCGACGGCAAAGACCTGAGGATCAGTGGACTGATATATTTCATTCACCTTAATATAGCCGCGCTCCACGGACACGGTTTCCGGCAGAAAGTCAAGGTCCGGCAGGTCGCCGATGGAAATTATGACCGTATCCGCCGGGATTACTTCACCGGTCGTCAACTCAAGGCCTTCTTCCGTAACCGCCTTGCTGAAGCACGGCCAGCGGAATTTAGCTCCCGCGGCCTCGGCGGCTTTTCGCTCTTTTCCGAAAGAAAGAGGCTGCTGAACGTCAATCAGGGTTACAGATTCGGCTCCTAGTCGGTAAGCCTCCGTAGCGGCGTCGCAGCCTACGTTTCCGGCGCCGATAATGACGACACGTTTGCCCACTTTCGCCGTATCTTGCTTGCTTTCCTGAAGGAAGTCAAGAGCGGGGATAAGCCGCTCCTTACCAGGTATGGGTATTATACGCGGTTTGTGGGTTCCAACCGCGACCACGATATAATCATAATCCACCTTCAACCGCTCAAAATCATCGCGGTTCAAACGCTGCCGGAAATATACATGGGGGATCATCTTTTCAATCCTTCCCACTTCGGCGCTTACCACCTCCGAGGGAATGCGCGAACCGGGGATATGGAAAGCTATTTTCCCTCCGAGAGAATCCCGCAAGTCGTAGATGACCGCATCATGGCCCTCCCGGCGAAGCTGCCAGGCAACGCTGATACCCGCGGGGCCGCCGCCGATCACGGCGATACGCTTTCCGTCAAGCGGCGGGAGGTCGGGAAGTTTTGCGTTAATACTCGCCCTACCCAACTGACTGATATCGGGAGCAACCATATCCGCCGCGCGGCGGGTGCAGCCCTGCATACAAAGATTGGGACACAGGTAACCGCATACCGTCGCCGGAAAAGGCGTATATCTCAGCGCAAGGTCGACCGCTTCGTCGATACGGCCCTCGCGGATCAACCGCCACCGTTCGTGCACAGGAATACCGGTGGGGCAGCTGTCCTGGCAGGGAGCCGTGTACTTGCGGTTTTCCCATACGGGTATAAACCGGCGCAAGGCTCCGGTGACGATGACAGGAACCTGATTGCGGTCGCCACTTAAGAGATCGCCGAGAAGACCGCCCCGTCCTAATTCCGTGTCCCAGACCTCCTGGCGGAAGGCCTTCATAGAGCGCCTGGGCTTGCTGCGCTTTTCCTGTGGTGTGCGCGCCAGAAGCATCTGCCATTGTTCCGGGTCGGCGAGCTGTTCGAACAATCCGGCAAAACCGATGGCTTCGAGATATTTCTTCAGGTTATCGGCGAGCCACAGCCAGTCCTCATCGGAGAGGGGCGACAATCTTGCGTCCATATGGCTGTAACCCTTATGAGGACCGCGGAAGTATATCTTTCCGCCAACCATCCCGACACAGGGACGGTACCCGAGGACGTTTTCCGGATTCTGCGCGTTATGACCGCATATAACCGCGATACCACCCGCCATAAATTCAGCGAAGTAGTCTCCCGCCGACCCTAACACCCATAGTTCAGGCGGGTCGAAACGGGGGTTGTGCTTTGTCATGGTCATGCCGCGCGCGCCGATGTTGCCCGACACGTATATCTTTCCCTGGGCCATCGCGTTGGCGGTGCCGTTGGCGGCGTTTCCGTGGACGACAATTTCGGCGCCGGCGTTCAACCAGCCGACATCATCCGAAGCGGGCCCCATGATCTCGATGCGCGTGTTGGAGAAACCCATTGATCCCACACGTTGTCCGGGGGGCCCCTGAATTTTTACGTAAACCGGCTCCCGGCCGGCCTTCCAAAGCCGTCCGCCGATTCCGTGGTGGCCGTAAGCATGAACCTCCAGAAACCTGTGACCGTCGGCCACCGCTTTCTGAATCCTTTCCTCGAGGATTCGCGATTCCAGGCGGTAACCGTTTTCGATTCCCGAAATGCGGTGGAATTGTTCGTTATTCATGGCAAGTCTCCTCGTTTTTAAGTCCTGAGTCCTCAGTCCTAGTCCTCAGTCCTTGGTCCTTGGTCACGAGTCCTGGATTGCGGGTAACAAAGAGCTTTAAACACAGACAGACGAAATATTATAATTTATTTCATTCGCAATTTTTGTTATTCCGTGGTTCTTAACCCGAAACACGAAACTCGTAACACGTGACTCGCGACTTTTTAAACTACATATTGTATTTGAAGCCGCTCCGCCGCGTTGTAATCGTTAATCGCCAGCGCGTCGGACATTCCGATGGGCAGGGAAGTGGACCGTCCAAGCGGGGCCACGATCTTCTTAAGCTCGGTATCGAAGCAGAGGAAAACGTCAACGACGCGTTCCGCCACTTTTTCGGGATCCAGGCGCCGGTAAAGGCGCGGGTCCTGCGAGGTGATGCCTTTCGGGCAGAGACCGATGTTGCAGATGTTGCAGCGGTCGGATTCGGAACCTACGCAACCTGCGGCCGACTGCATTATGTATTTGCCGATCTGGACGCCGCTCGCACCCAGCATGATTAAGGCGGCCGCGTTGGCGGCAAGGTTGCCGTTTTTACCGACGCCGCCGGCGGCAAAGAGAGGAATCTCGTTTTGCTGGCCAAGCTTTACCAGGTTGAGGTAGCAGTCGCGCAGGTTGCTCGCGATGGGATGACCCATGTGGTCCATGGATACGTTATAAGCCGCGCCTGTTCCTCCGTCTTCACCGTCTATCGCCAAACCTGCGGCGTAAGGGTTCCGAGTCAGGTTGTTAAGAACCGCCAGAGCGGTGGAGGTCCCGGATATCTTCGGATAGACCGGAACCCTGAACCCCCATGCCATGTACATGGACTGGATCATCTTGGCCACGGCTTCCTCAATGGAGTACTTGGTCTGATGAGTGGGCGGGCTCGGAAGGCTCACCCCTTGAGGAACGCCGCGAATGGCGGCGATCAGCTTGTTCACCTTGTACCACATCAAAAGGCCGCCGTCGCCGGGCTTGGCCCCCTGACCGTACTTGATTTCCACGGCGCAGGGGTCCTCCTTCATTTCCGGAAGGGCGTGGATTATTTCGTCCCAGCCAAAGTATCCGCTGGCGATTTGCAGGATAACGTACTTTAAAAAGCGGGAACGCAGCAGCCGCGGCGGGCAGCCGCCCTCACCGGTGCAGATGCGGACCGGCATGCCGAGTTCCTCATTAAGGTAAGAGACTCCCATCTGCAACCCCTCCCATATGGTGGGGGACAGGGCGCCGAAGGACATCGAACCGATAATCAGCGGGTAAATCTCCCGCACGGGAGGGATCCATCCTTCTTCGCGGAAGAGCTTCAGATTTTCTTCGGGAGGCAGAATCCTTCCCAAGAGAGTGCGTAGTTCGAACTCATGCCGGCCCGCGTCGAGAGCCGGATCGGTCAGCATCGAAATGCGTACGAACTTAATACGGTCCAGTATGCCGCCCTGTATAGGGTCCGGCGAGTTTCTGCGGCCGCCGCGCCGGCGCGCCTGGCCGCCCGTATTGATGTGGAATTTAAGCTTATTCGCTTCGTCACTGCGCAGGGGAACAATACTGCCGTTCGGGCACACCAGGTTGCACATAGCGCATCCCATGCAGGCATAAGCCGGATCGCTTTTTTGACGGATACCGTAGTAAATCTGGTAAAGGTTCGAATCCGGCGAAGCCTTGGTTAACCCCAACTCTCCCACAGACGGTGTTTGGACAAGCCTTTTCCTGTGGACACCGAGTTCAATGGCCTGGACCGGGCATACGGACGTACAACGGCCGCACAGGGTGCACCTTTCCTTATCCCACTTTATCTGCCAGAGAAGATCCTTTAAGCTTAATGTGTTTGGGGTAATGATTCCATTTGCGAACATATCTTCACCTCCTGACGGTCGGGTCCTACGACGGCGGTGTCCAGATGCATGGGTTGAAAGTCAAGGCTTTTGTCCCGTTCGGGGATGGCGGATTCGAGGCCGCACACCTCAGAAGAGAAGGCGTACATGCCCGGCCTGCCGCCCACCACACCGGGACGCAGCTTTTTACGGTCCTGGACCATGAATAAGGTCTTATCCGGAAGGCATCCCATAACGCAGTTAGGACCGTCGATGATCAACCGGCGGCATGCGTGCTTGAGCTGCTTTAGGAAGGCGCCGTCCGGATGGCCGGCCAGATCCTGGTCCTGAAGCGGGGTGATTATATGTTTGTAGAACTGGATCCCGAGACCCAATCGGTTAATCATAAAATGAAGTATATGCGTGAAGACCTCCGAGTCCGAATTGTAACCGATGTAACCGGAAAACCCCCGCGACATCAAGAATTCCTTAATAGGAACGAACGCCGTGTTTTCGCCGTTCGTCATGGTTGCCACGCCTTGAATAAAGAAAGGATGACAGGCATAAAGATTGATGGCGTAATTGGTATTTTGGCGTCCCTGGGCCAGAATGACACGCGCCCATAGTTCCTCACGGTCAAGACGGAGATAATCCGCGACACTCAGCGGGTTCCCGATCTCTTTGATCATAATCACGTCCGGCCAGAAGCTGTAAACGATCATGTCTTCCTTCTCTTCGCCCATGTGGCGCAACTGAAGGCGAATTTGCAGCAGCCGGAAACGTATCTCGCTTTCAGGCAGCCCTTCCCAGTCGTCGGGATACTCGTAGGCTCGAATCAGGTAAATATCACGTTTGGGCACACCCGGCGGCGGATTTTTAGGCACCTTGATGGAACTGCGGTATTTTGCCGTGAACCCTATGCTCATCATGTAGTGGTCCAGGCGCCGCCATCCCTCGTTGGTGAATATGCCGGAAAGGATGGGCGCTCCCTTCATCTCCTCAAAAGGCCCTGCAAGATCGGTCAAAAACAGCCCTACTCCCGAGCCGTCATGTCCCTCCCGCATAACATCAAGAGCCCGTACGGCAACCATCGGTGACTGGGGTTGGTCGCTGGTCATGCAGAATAATCGGCACATCGCGTTTTCTCCTTCTCGTGGGACCGTGATATATATTCCGGTTAGGCCGGAGGATAACCGCTAATAAATTAGAAAAAATTCTCCTTACTGGGCTTTCCCGGTAAGGAGATAGAGGATGATAACACGCCTCTTTGGCAGAAAAAACGCCGATTTACCCATCATGCAGGCGCCTTTGCCTACCATACCGTCCGGTACAGCCTTTGTACCTAAACCTTATTAAATAAAAACTATTTCTTAAACCTGCCGGTTACACTATGCGAAAGAATGATTGCGTCGGCAACCTCCCTCATCGGCAGGCGCTTATCCATGCTAAGCTTCTGAATCCGCCGGAAAGCTTCGCTCTCCGATATACTAAAGTTCTCCATTAGAAGTCCTTTTGCTTTCTCAATCGCCTTGCGGTTCTCCAGTGAGGTTTTGAGTTTCCATGCCTGTTGCTCTAAAGAAATGATCTCTCGGTAATTGGTTAGTGCAAATGCAGCCGATGGAATCAAGACCGTTTCGTCGAAAGGTTTCACAAGCAGGCCGAAAACGCGAGATTCTTTTGCCTTATAGAGCACATCTTCCCACAGCAGGGAACAGGTCAGGATCACCGGTGCCAGTTTGTCTTCGTGAATAATCGAAGAGATTTCAAGGCCGGTTACCCCCGTTAAATGCGCTGATATAACGGCTAAATCGACCTGACGCATCCGGACGATGTTTAAAGCGGTTGACCCGTCCGCAGCTTCTCCAACAACCTGGTAGCCGAACGTCCCAAGCCATGTAACGATGTTTTTGCGCCATACAGCGTCCTCGTCGGCAACGAACACTCGCTCCTTCACCAAGACAGCCCCCTGATGAACAAAAAACGCCCAGCAGTAATACTGCTCAGGGCGCCTTTGCCACTAACACAGGATACACCATCGTATCCCTTATTTTCAGTTGTGGAACAACTCAGACCTTATGTTTCCAACGGCAGCCTTATTTTCCGGCAAGCGAGGAGACCGTCCTTGGTTCTCTTCGTCCTGAAAGGCATTCAGGCTACCGTGTATTATATTATACTCTACCTGTGTCGAAAATCAATAACCTGACTAAGAAAATACAAAACATACGTTTTTACCATCCGGGGGACCAGGCGATCGGCAATCGGCGACCGGTGCCGAAGGCCTTGGTGGTAACTTTCAGTCCTGGTGCCGCCTGCCGTCGTTTAAACTCCGCTCTGTCGACCTGACGGATAACCTGACGCACAAGTTCAAGACTAAAACCTAGACCGGCAATTTCTTCCGCCGAAAGGTTTTCTTCAATGTATCCGTTGAGAATGGGGTCGAGAACCTTATAAGGCGGCAGGGAGTCCTCGTCGCGTTGTTCGGGGCGAAGCTCGGCGGAAGGTGCTTTTAACAGTATGTTTTCCGGGATGATTTCGTCTTTCCGGTTAATGTGTCGCGCAATATCATAAACCATCGTCTTCGGAACGTCGGCCAATACCGATAGGCCGCCGGACATGTCTCCATACAGCGTGCAGTAGCCCATCGCCATTTCGGATTTGTTCCCGGTGCTCAATAAAAGATGGCCTTCCCGATTTGATATGAACATCAGGATGTTTCCCCGGATGCGGGCCTGAAGGTTTTCTTCGGCTAAATCCAGCAGCGGTTTGCCGTTCGCATTAAGCGTATGCAAATAGGCCGAAAAGGCCTTTTCCACCGCTATCACACGCCAGCTGATGCCGAGATTGCGTGCCAGTGTTTCGGCGTCCCGAATGCTGCCGGGGGATGAATACCGGGAAGGCATTCCTACACCCAGAACATTTTCCGGACCAAGCGCTTCCGCGGCTATTGCGGCAACCACCGAGGAATCCACCCCGCCGCTGAGACCTACCAACGCGCTTTTGAAACCGGTCTTGCGGAGGTAATCGCGGACCCCGAGAACCAAGGCCGCATGAACACAGGATATATCCTCTGTCAGCTCGATCGGCTTTGCCGCATCGGGCGAATCGATATCCACGAGCGCCAGGTCTTCTTCAAAGAGACGTCCTTCCCACAGGACCCCGCCGCAAGCGTCGAGAATCACGCTTGAGCCGTCGAATATGAGTTCGTCATCGGCCCCGACCTGGTTTAAATAAATCAAAGGGAGACGGTGCTTCAGCGCTATATGAACAAGCATGTTTCCGCGAAGGCGCCGTTTTCCGTAATGGTAGGGGGAGGCGGAGATGTTTACTATTACCGATGCGCCTTGAGACGCCAGTTCTTCCACAGGGTCTATGCTGTAAAGCGGACGGCTCCAGTACCCCTTATCGTTCCAAACGTCTTCGCAGACCGTCAGTCCCAAAGAAATTCCGCGGAAGTTGATCGGTCGACGTTCCGATGCGGGTGAGAAATACCGCGTTTCGTCAAAAACGTCGTAACTCGGCAAGAGGGTTTTGTCCTGACGACCCAATAAGGCGCCGTTGTCAAACAACAGTGCTGCATTATAAAGGCGCTCATTTTCCAGTACCGGGGCGCCGAGGAGGATTCCCGTCTTACGGCTTGCCGGTATGAATTGTTCAGTCAGAACCGATTTCGAGGCTTCGACAAGCTCCCGCCGCCAGAGCAAGTCGCGCGGCGGGTAACCGACCAAGGACAGCTCGGGAAAAACGACTAAATGAGCTCCGGCGGCTTCGGCCCGATCTATCGCTTGAAGCATCCGGGTAGCGTTCCCCGAAAGGTCGCCGATTATAGGATTGAACTGAAATAAAGCCAAACGCAACTGTTCCGACACTCCCGTCAGTATAGAAACATAGTCCTTTAAAATTTTATAATTCCACGGTATTCCCGTGGTGAAAAGCCGTACCGTTTTGCGCCAGGGAGTCAAGGATTCGCATCGCACCGCGATAACCCAAAACAGGCCACTGGTGGCAGCTCGGACGGTCGTAGACCGGAAAACCGACCCTGATTAAGGGCACCTCGGCGTCTCTGGCGATCCTGCTTATATAAGAAGGCCCGAAAATCATCTCCACCTTATTTTGAATAACAGCCGTACCAAAACTGGAAAGATCGCCGTCGGAGACAATGCCCTGTGTTTTGCCATACTCCCTGGTGATCTCCTCGACCTCTTTACAGAAGACGGTACTTGGCATGTTACTCATGACCAGAGCCGGTTCCATCCCCAGTTCGCATATGAAACGGGTGAGGGAGGAAACAAGGTCGGGGTCACCGGTCAAGGCAACCCTTTTACCTGAAAGATACGGCCTTGAATCCGTTATTGCGTCGAGAAGCACCCGGCGCTCGCGTTCCAGCGCGGGACGTGTTTTTACGCCGGAAATCCTTTTTACGTTTTCAAGAAACATATCAGTTCCGGATACGCCGATGGGGAGGGGTCCATATAGGGCAGGGATGTTAAATGTGCGCTGGAGGTATTCCGCTCCCGCTCCACCTGCGTGCCGGCAAAGGGCGATTGTTCCGGAGCAATTTGCGGCGTCTGCCAGAAGCTCCAGTGAAGTGCCGCCGGCAGAAACGTCAAATGCGGTTGCCTCCAAAGCGCCGGTCAAACTGCCGGCGACGTTGAAAATCAGATTAAAAGAAACTCCCAGAATGTTTAAAATTCTGTCCAATTCCTGAATATCTCCCGTGTTTAACATACCGGGAATCACGTTCAGCTTGCCATTAGGAAGACCAACAGATTTGACAAGTTGATTCATTACGGCTTCACAGGCGGCATCGTAACCTTTGGCGTAACTGCCGGCGGGCGCCGCCGCATCGATAGGAACGATCCCAATGCCTTCCGGTAGTCTTTCCCGGGATTCGCCGATCAGGCTGTTAATATCACCGGGATAATCGCTGAAGCAGGTTCCGACGACACCGATTAAACGTGGGCTGTTATTCCGTGCCAGGTTGTAAATCGAATCAAGCAGGTTAAGTTCGCTGAAAAAGAATTCCGGGTCGCTTTTAGGAGCTTTCCCGGTCCGCGACGGTTCCCGGAAATGGCGCAGCAAAATATACCGCATATAGCCGCAGCAGCTTTGTGGACCGTGCACCAGTGGGATACCTCCGGTAATGCTCGCCACCAAATAAATCGCGCCGAGCGGCTGGCAAGAATGGCAGACGTTTTTTGCCGCCGTTTTTGTGCCGGAAGTCGGTTCCATAAGGCACCCCCGCTTTCTTAAAATATTATTGACACTTTTATAACGGTCTTGATAGAGTTTTAAAAAAAACAAAAGCCCACCTCATTACGATTCAGTAGGGCTTCGTTGCCCTGCGTAATTCGTTATTATGTGGACTTAAAGCGCTTTAGATTTTTTAGGTTCGAACAGGGTTGCGGCTGGTTGTAAAAAAATAAATGCCCGGAGAAACATAAGTTCCTCCGGGCGTCATCGCCCTGCTTCACAACGTCGTAAAGCGCTTACAACTTTAGATTACCGGAAACTTAAAGCGGTGTCAACAGTCTAACGATATTTTAAAATAACATTCAAAAATATTAATATTAAATCCCTCTTCCTTCAAGGACATAAAAAGGCTGCATGGGAAACGATTCCGCCGGTCATAACCCGCATCACAGAGATACCGGGATTCAATCGCAAGCGGTTCGGTTGCGCACGGGTCCGAAAGACGCTGCGAGCTTATCACGAAATCAAGTCGGAGTTGTTCCGAAATAAAGTTTTACGTACGAAGTCACCCGCCGCGCTGTCTTTGGGAACATTACTAAATGGCTTCATCGTTCGTTTCTCCAGTTCTGACGCGGATAGCGTTTTCGGTTGGATATACAAATATCTTGCCGTCACCAACCTGGCCGGTATGGGCGGCCGTTGCGATAACGTCGACGACCTTCACGGCGTCCTGGTCGCCGAGGACGAGTTCGATCTTGACCTTGGGCAGGAGATTGATGCTATATTCGTGGCCGCGATAAACCTCCGTGCGGCCGCGCTGCAGTCCGCAGCCCATTACCTGGGACACGGTCATGCCGTGAATGCCGAATTTACCGAGGGCCTCCTTTACGGCTTCGAGTTTTTCCGGCCTTATAATCGCCTCGATCTTTTTCATTAAAATCATCTCCTTTATAAAGTTCAACGTTCAACGTTCAACGTTTAAGGTTACTAAGGAAAAAGAATTGATTATTATTAGCCATTACAAAATCAAACCGCGGTAAGCATCCTCACCGTGCTGGGCGACATCGAGGCCTAGCGTCTCTTCCTCTTCGGAAGCTCTCAGAGGAGTGAACAGACCGACGACCTTAAGGATTATAAAGGTGCCGACCGCCGCGAAAACCCATGCCGTCAAAACACCGATCAGTTGCTTGCCCATCTGGCCGGGATTGCCGTAAAAAAGCCCGTTAAATCCGGCGGAATTTACCGCCGTGGAAGCGAAGAGTCCGGTTGCCAGGGCGCCCCAGGTCCCGCCGATCCCGTGCACGCCGAAGGCATCAAGGGCGTCGTCATAACCCAGCCTGGGCTTCAGTACTGCTACCGCAAGATAGCAGAGGATACCGGCGAACAAACCGATAACTATGGAGGGCAGGGGGCCGACGAATCCCGAAGCCGGTGTAACGGCTACCAGTCCCGCTACGCAACCGCTGGCAGCGCCCAGGACGGTCGGCTTACCGTGGTGTATCCATTCCGCGAGAACCCAGGAGAAAGCCGCTGCCGCCGCCGCCGTGTTCGTTACCACGAAGGCGCTTACTGCAAGGCCGTTGGCGGCGAGGGAGCTTCCGGCGTTAAAACCGAACCAGCCGAACCAGAGCAGTCCCGCACCGAGTACCGTTAGTGGAAGGTTGTGCGGCAGCATCGGTTCCGTGCCGTGCCCCCGCCGCCGTCCAAGGACCAGTGCGGCCACGAGACCCGAAACACCGGAACTGATGTGCACCACCGTGCCGCCCGCGAAGTCCAGCGCCCCGAGATTTCTCAACCATCCGCCCACGCCCCAGACCCAGTGACAGAGCGGGTCATAAATCAGCGTCGACCAGAGAAGAGCGAAAACCAGAAAAGCGGGAAAACGCATCCTGCCGACAATAGAACCGGTGATCAACGCGACGGTGATGACTGCGAACATCAACTGAAAAACCATGAATAATTGGTGCGGAATGGTCGCGGCGTAATCCGGATTAGGATCAAGGCCGACACTATGGAGCCCTAACCAGGAAAAGCTTCCTATAAGATGAGCCTTATCCGGTCCGAACGCAACAGAGTAGCCCCATAAAACCCACTGGACCGATACAAGACCCAGGACAATGAAGCTTAGCATTATGGTGTTCAACACGTTCTTCCGCCGCGACATCCCACCGTAAAACAGGGCCAGTCCCGGAGTCATCAGCATCACCAAGGCGCTTGATATCATCAGCCAAGCGGTATCGCCGGTATCAATCATAGCATCAGCTGCCAGGGCGGCGCTCGGGAATAAAAGAAAGGCCAAAAGCACGAAACCTTGCGGGATAAAACGCTTCATAGCAGGCTCCTCCTTCATATTGGAATCAGTTTTATTAAATCACCCCGGCGCAGGTGGCGCCTGAACCGTACCGGAGTGTTGATAAAATAAAAAAGGTGCTTCGAAGCTGAAGCCTTATCAGCTTCACCGAAGCACCTTTGCTCCACAAAAAACTATAACCGCAAAAGACCGCCCTTAGGCTGTTCCGTACCAAAAACAGAAGGACGCCTGAGCTTTGGCTTCGGCGCCCCAAGGATACTGCATTGTTATCCCTGATTCATAAATAACATTTAGCACTGCAATGTAATTATTATACCCTTTCACCTAATCCGTCAAGACTTTTTTGACATAAATTTGTTGTTGCTGCATTTTCGGGGAAAAACGATTCTTCAAACGGTGAGTCGTATATCGATTCGGCAGTAATACCGGTGTATGCGGGAACACCGTGCTCGTTTATATCCAAGCCCTCGATCTCCTGTTGCTCTGATACACGTATCCCGACCGTTCTCTTCAACGCCAGGAATACAAACGCTGTGCATATAAAGCCAAGAAGCGCCACACAAACCACGCCGAGTGCCTGTACGCCCAGAAGGCGCACGCCGCCGCCGTAAAAAAGGCCGCCTTTTTCCGCGAAAAATCCAACGGCGATAATTCCCCACGCGCCGTTAACACCGTGCACCGCGATGGCGCCGACCGGATCGTCGGCATGAATGCGGTCAAAGAATCCGACGGCAAGCACAACAAGTACCCCGGCGATTAGGCCGATAACGACCGCCGCCGCCGGTGCGACGAAGGCACACCCGCCGGTGATTGCGACCAGCCCGGCCAGAGCGCCGTTCATACCCATCGACGGGTCCGGTTTGCCCCATTTGGCGGCGGTAAAAAGCATCCCGGCAGTGCCGCCTGCCGCTGCGGCAAGGTTTGTGGTAAGCGCTATCCGCGCGATATTCATGTCAAGTCCGGAAAGGGAACTGCCCGGGTTAAAACCGAACCAGCCTAACCATAAAATAAAGGTTCCAAGGAAAGCAAGATGCAGATTATGCGCCGGAATTACATTCACCGACCCGTCGGGATTGAATTTGCCGCGACGGGCTCCGAGGATCCAAACGGCGGCCAGGGCGCTGAAACCGCCGAAGGCGTGGACCACCGCCGAGCCGGCGAAGTCCATCATCCCCATTTTAGTCAGCCAGCCGCCGCCCCAAACCCAGTGTCCCACAATAGGATAAAAGATACCCGTTACAAGAGCTGTGAAAAGCATGTAAGGCATGAACTTCATTCGTTCCGCCACCGCTCCGGAGATGATGGAAGCCGCCGCCGCGGCGAAGGCGGCCTGGAAAAGACAGAACGCGTACAGCGGAATGCCGTAATTGAGATGCGACAGGTCTCCCGCCAAAAAGAAGCCGGTAACACCGATAATACCGGCGCGGTCTGCACCATACATAAGAGCGAAACCGCAGATGAAGAAAATCAGAATTCCCACAGTGGAATCGGTAAACACTTTCATTACGATATTAAGCGAGTTTTTTGCACGGATGAATCCGGCCTCAAGGAAGGCGAAACCCGCTTCCATAAAGAAGACCAGCGCAGCGCACAGGAGTACCCATACGGTATTGATCCCCGACGCCATTAAGTTCTCACCCAACGTTTTTCCTCCTTTTTTGATATAATGGTTTTCAACGCTGAGATAATTAAAAAAACGCCCTGTAAGGAGGGATTCACCCTCCCGAGCGTCTTTGCCCTGCGCGTCTTCACTGACCGCCGGTGAGGCCGTTGCGAAACGAATTACATCCGGTCTCCCGTTTCTGACATCCTAACCCTCACCCCTCAATGGCTTCCGGGAACTTCTTCTGGGTTTAATAGCCGAAAGCCGCTACTTTTGTTATTCCAGGGGCTAAGGCTTTGTGCAACACGTTCTTAAGTGCGAAGTATTAAACGGCTGTGGTTCCTGTATCGCCGGTTCGAATGCGAATGGCGTTATCCAGCGGATAAATGAAAATCTTCCCGTCGCCGATTTCCCCGGTCCGCGCGGTTTCCATAATGAGTCGTACGACCTCGTCCACGGAATCATCATGGAGTGCGATTTCAATCTTAACCTTCGGGAGGAGGTTGATGCTGTATTCGTGACCGCGGTAAACCTCGGTCCTGCCGCGCTGCAGTCCGCAGCCCATAACCTGGGAGACGGTCATACCCTGAATGCCGAACTTGTTGAGGGCCTCCTTTACCGCTTCAAGTTTGTCAGACCGGATAACGGCTTCAATCTTTCGCACACGACCACTCCTTGCCGCTAAAGGACAGAAAGGCGCCTACACCTTTCGGCCTCAGCGCCTAGCTAAGAACACACCATTGTGTCCTTTCGCGTCAGAAATATTACCTTTATCATAGATTTTACGGCTTATCATATCATCGCGTCAATGGTTTTTTATCAGTGCTGGCAGGATGTTCGGGTCATTGATCATCATAATGCCGCCTTTTTATCATTTATACCTCCGATTCCCTCTCCCAGGGTGTCGCCGGGTTCTTAACACGCCTCAGTCCTCCCGGACGGGGCGAATCGCCGTTAAAGCGCGGTATGACGTGGAGGTGGACATGCCGGACTACCTGTCCCGCGCATTCCCCTACGTTAATCCCGATGTTGTACCCGTCGGGGCTGTATTTATCGTCCAGAACCTTTTTTATATCGAGCACAAGACTGTGAAGCGCTGACAGCTCCTCTTCTGTAATGTCGAAACAGGAACTGTAGTGACGTCTCGGAAGCACCAGCACGTGTCCGGGGTTTACAGGGTACTTGTCGTAAATCGTAAACGCCAGTTCGTTTTCCGCCATAACGGCTTCTTTAGGAAGTTTGCAAAAGATGCAATCCGTCATGGAATTCACCTCATCTAAATTCAGTCTCTAAAGGCTGCCGGAAAGATTGCGGGACAAGCCTTAAGTGAGAAAAGCCGCTATGATTCCCACCAGAAAAATACCGTCAAAAACTCCGGCGCCCCCGATGCTAAGAAAAAGCGTTCCCATGTCTCTGAAACGAGGCCAGTTTAACAGGTCCGCCCCGATGAGTGTGCCCCATACTCCCGAGATGTAGGCCACCGGGGCGGCGTTTCCGCCGGCAAAAACTATGGCGGCCGCCGCAGCCACCAGCGGGGGGATGAAAGCCGGGAGGGTAATTCCTACACCGGGGACCGGACGCGCGAGCTTTTTCGCCACTAATGAGACCGCTATCACGGCAAGAATCGTGGCGCCAAGGGGCGCTCTTCCGAGAAGGTAAAGACTGAAGAGTCCGGGAAGTATCGCCCCGCCGAGGTTCACCGCGATGGTCCGCGTCTGGACCCGCGGCGCGTTGTAGTAGAAAAAGGGTAAGACGAAAACGGGTCTGCGCTCAAAGGCCGTTTGTTGGCGGGAAACCGGGATGTTTATAACGCCTCCGATGAGGCAGAGGCCGAAGAAAAGCATGGCGCCCTCGGGAGACAGCCCCAGTCTGGTCAGGGAAAAGGCCGCAACGTGAAAGTATAGTAAAAAGAAAAAAAACGGAAGCAGCAAAATAAATATCAGAGGTAAAAAAAGGCCCATTAATCCGTTCCTGCTTTCCGAAGAGGTTAGTTATTATAATATATTCTTCCCCAAACCGATTCTCCCTTTTCAGATTTTTCCTCCCGGCTTCAAGGCCGGACCCGCACACGGCAAATGTCCTGCATCTTAAGCATAAAGTTCGGAGGAAATCTGAGACTATAAACCCGGACTATAGAAAAACTATATTTTCGTTGGGATTTATGCGGCTCGCCCCGTCGAATATTATCTTGCGTCTTGACGGTGATAATCCGGAAGGAGTGTTATCCGGACAAAAGGTTTCCGCATAACATGGATTGACGCGAGGCGGATGGCAAAGGCGCCATGGGAAAGGTCCCGTGGCCTTTTGTCGTTTTTTGAAAGAACGCGCATCTGAGTTCTAATCGCGGCGGCGGTTTATTAAAAGTTCCAAAAAATCAGGGAGGTAGCATAATTAATGTGTGGGATTACCGGATGGGTCGACTGGAACGAAGATCTTACGCGAAAACGCGGGATCGTTAATAACATGAACGAAACCCTGTCAAGGCGCGGACCGGACGCGTCGGGGATATGGCTGTCACCACGGGCCGCCTTAGCTCACCGGCGTTTGGTCGTGGTTGACCCTGAAGGGGGCGCTCAGCCGATGATCCGCCGCCGCAACGGTTATGCGTATGTCCTCACCTACAACGGCGAACTGTATAACACACCGGAATTGCAAAGCGAACTAAAAGCGCGCGGTTATAAGTTCGAAGGACATTCCGATACCGAAGCGCTTCTTTTGGCGTTCATGGAATGGGGACCGGAATGTCTGGAACGCTTCAACGGGATCTTCGCCTTCGCGGTTTGGAACGAAGCCGAACAGAGCCTTTTCATGGCGCGTGACCGCCTGGGGGTGAAGCCTCTCTTTTATGCCGTGAGGGGAGACGCGTTCATCTTCGGCTCCGAGTTGAAGGCGTTGCTTGCCCACCCCGCGGTTGAACCGGAGGTGGATGCGTCAGGCCTGGCGGAGGTCTTTGTCATGGGCCCGGCACGGACGCCCGGGCAGGCAGTTTTTCGGAATGTTTACGAACTTAAGCCGGGATACTCACTGCGGCACGACAGGGAAGGAACCCGCCTCCGGCGGTACTGGTCACTGAAAAGCCTGCCTCATACCGACGATATCGACACCACCGTCGAAACAGTGCACGGGCTCTTAAAGGATACCGTCGAGAGGCAGTTGGTGGCGGACGTCCCCGTGTGCACACTTCTTTCGGGCGGGCTGGACTCCAGTGCCGTCACCGCCTTTGCGGCTGATTTTTTCAGGCGGGAGGGAAGAGGACCGCTGAGAACCTATTCCGTGGATTACGCTGATAACGACCGGTTCTTCCGTCCCAATCAGTTTGAGCCTAACGCCGACGCTCCGTGGGCGCAAAAAATGGCGGATTTTCTCTGCACAAATCATCAAGCGGTAATAATAAACACCCGAGAGTTGGCGGATGCTCTGGACACCGCGGTCCGGGCGCGCGACCTGCCGGGGATGGCCGATGTGGACTCGTCCCTGTATCTTTTGTCCTGCGCCGTTAAGAAGAAGGATACGGTGGGGCTTTCCGGTGAGGCCGCAGACGAGATATTCGGCGGGTACCCCTGGTTCCGCAGAGAAGAAGATATCAATTCAAACACCTTTCCGTGGATACGCATGATAAAGGAACGCTCACGGTTATTTTCACCTGAAATGCTTGCGCTTTTCCGTCCGGATGAGTATCTGTCTGAAAGGTACCGGGAAGCCCTGGCAGAGGTCCCGCAACTGCCGGGCGAGAATCCGCGCTGTGCGCGACTGCGTGAGATATCTTATTTGAGTATATTTCATTTCATGTCCGTACTTCTGGACCGAAAGGACCGGATGAGCATGGCCACCGGCCTTGAGGTGCGCGTGCCTTACTGCGACCACCGTCTGGTTGAATACGTGTGGAATATTCCGTGGGAGATGAAGTTTTGCGATCAAACCGAAAAGGGTATTCTGCGGCGGGCCCTTGCAGGCATCCTGCCCGAAAGCGTTCTAGGGCGGCGTAAAAGCCCTTATCCCAAAACCCACAACCCGGCATACACCGCCGCAGTCAAAAAACGGCTCGTGCGTATCCTGTCTGACCCGGGCTCACCTATACTGCCTTTGATTAACATAGAGGCGGTCCGTTTAATCGCCGAGGGTGAAGGTGGTATTCCCTGGTTCGGGCAACTGATGACCGGGCCGCAGATGATGGCCTATCTTATCCAGGTGGATATGTGGCTGCGTGAGTACAGGGTTAAAGTGTGCTGACAGACGCCGAGGATCCGGACGGCAGGACCCTTAAACATTGGGCGCTTAAATGCGCCTATTCTTTATTTAAAGTGGCATTCGACAGACGGTGGCGGTTTTACGGTATCCCGGTAATTATCAGTTTTAAAAATGCATAGTCTTAAGCGAGAAAGATAGAGAGGCTGCCGGGTACAGGTCGAATCGACCTGGAGAAGTGGGTTATTGAACAATAAGGCTTTAAGGTTATAGAGAAAGGGGCAGGTATATTGGTAAAGGGCAAAGTCAGAAAGATGTTCCCAGGGGGGAACACCCGCCGCGGCTTTCATTCATTGTACGATCATGTTATTGGACCTAATGCCAGGCGTATTTTTGTGCTGAAAGGGGGACCTGGTGTCGGAAAGTCGACATTCATGAGAAAAATAGGCGAGGAAATGGTTTCCCTCGGGCATGAAATAGAGTACATGTGCTGCTCTTCGGATAACGGTTCCTATGACGGGTTGGTGATTCCCGGTATCCGCGTGGCGCTGATCGACGGAACCGCGCCGCATGTGGTGGACCCGAAGAATCCGGGGGCGGTGGATGAAATCGTCAACCTCGGGGAGTGTTGGGACGAAAGTAAAATGCGCGACAGTAAGAAAGAGGTGCTCGAGGCGAACCGCCGGGTGCGCCGGTTGTTCCGGATAGCATACAGCCAGTTGAGGGAAGCCGGAGTGATAAGGGATGAACTCAAAAGCTATATCACCGAAAGCATGGATTTCGCGGGGGTTAACCGACTGTTATGCGAGACGGCGGGTCTCATTTTTCGGGGTGCGCCCGTGCAGCACAACAGGGTTGCCGGAGCGCGGAGACTATTCGCCTCGACGATATCGCCGGAAGGCGTGGTGCATCATCTCGAAACCTTGCTGCAGGATGTGCAACGGATTTTAATCCTTCGGGGCTCGCCGGGGTCGGGGCGCAGCACCTTCATCGCCCGTCTTGCGGAAACGGCGAACATTCGCGGCATTGACACCGAAGTATTCCATTGCGCCTTCGACCCGCGGGAGATGGACTTATTGCTCATACCGGCGCTTAAAACCGCTGTTTTGAAAGAAGTGTCCGAAATCCGGTTCACCGCGCCGGAAGGGTTAAACCAGCAGACAATCAATCTTGACGGCTTAAGCGATCCGATAATACATTCCGCATGCGGCGCTGAAATAGCACACGCCCGCCGGCGGTTCGACGATGCCCTTGGCCGGGGTGCCCGATATATACACGAGGCAAAGCTCATGCACGATTATATGGAGGGCTTCTATATTCCGGCAATGGATTTCCGTGCGGTTGAGCATAAACGGACGGATGTGATGAGCAGAATCCTTAAGTATGCGGAGGAGGCGGACGTCTGAACCACTAAGCATCGTGCACCGGATGCGGAAGGAAATGCCGTCGCAGCATGAGATTGCCCCGAAATTTCGGCTGATTCGGCGTTTGCTTTTTCCGATTGCTCGGAAGAGTTGTCCGAAAGTATACAATCGTCCGGTAAGTTTATCTCCTAATCTTTATTTCCGGTTATTTTCCTTCATAAAAAAACCGGGTGGCCGATAACCCTTTTGGTGAATAGACGCCTTTTTATTTGGTACGCGGCGAAGGGCCTGCTGGTTTATGGGGGTTGTAGGTTCACTTGGCTATGCGGCTAAGCAGGATATTTAGAGTGAACAACTAATACAGAGTATGACCGAGTGATTCAAATCGTTCAGAAAAGGGGCCTGGCATGGAACAGCTTTTCCTGGGAGCTTTGGAGATTGTGCTGATCGACCTGGTGCTGGCGGGTGACAACGCCTGCGTCATAGCCATGGCCGTACGCAGACTTTCGAAGCGGCGGAGGCTTGTGGGGATCACCCTGGGCGCCGGAGCGGCTGTAGCCTTGCGGGTCAGTCTGACCTTCGTCGCTTCTCAGATTATAATGCTCTCGTTTTTAAAGCTGATCGGCGGCGCGCTTGTCATCTGGATCGCCGTAAAACTGCTGAGGGACAATGCGATCGACTGCGAGGCCAACGGCAGAGAGGCCGGAAGTCTGTGGGAAGCCGTCAGGCTGATAATGATCGCCGACGTGGTGATGAGTACGGACAATATCTTGGCTATAGCCGCAGTAGCCAAAGGAAACCTGCTGCTTTTGCTTTTCGGGCTGGGACTGAGCATCCCGTTCGTGGTATTCGGATCGAGCTTCCTTTGTATGATAATGGACCGTTTTCCGGCCACTACTTACCTGGCGGCGGCTGTTCTCGGAAAAATCGGGGGAGAGTTGATGATTACCGATCCATATATACGGCGGTTCTATCATCCCTCGGGTGCGGTTGAGATCGCCGTAGAGATCGGTTGCGCGGTCGGCGTAATTGCGGTCGCCGCGTTGCTGACGCGCCGAAGAGCCAGACGCGTCAAACGCTGGGGCGACGCGTGGCGTTAATTTGAACGGGACGTACGGAGTGAACAGAGGTTACGGCAGGTCAGTTCATGTTGACCCGAAGACCTGTTTTCGGGTATAATTAATGAGCATATACGGGGCGTAGCTCAGCTTGGCTAGAGCGCTACCTTGGGGTGGTAGAGGCCGCTGGTTCAAGTCCAGTCGCTCCGACCAGTTGTTAAAACCCGCGATTTTTTCGCGGGTTTTATTATTTACCAGGAAACTATGCTTGTTTAAGAATATACTTTTGGCGTGCTCGGCGTTTTGGCGGTTAGTTTGTATTATCTATTTTTTCATGACGGCAGGCAAAGGTTGGTCCCTACAGGCATGTTTTCGGGGTCAACGAACGGATTGAGCGCCAGTAAAGTGTCCAGAGGCACCCCGGTGGCCTGGGATACGGCCCAGAACGTTTCGCCGGGCGCCACCGTCCAGTAAATGCCGGATGCGCAGGCGGAATTCTGCCTCACAGGAGCTACGGGAGGCAGGCATATCAACCGGCCCGCCTGAAGGTTGTAAAGGTCTATCCCTGGATTAAACCTCAACAAGGTATCAACCGTCGTTTTATTTTCTCTCGCTATCTTCCATAAGGTATCACCGGGTTTTACCGAGTAATGGCGGGTAAAATCAATCCGCCGGCTCATGGCGTTCACTTCCCGAATTAACGGTATTATATGGTGATATACCTTATGATTGTTTAACGAAAATGGTTAACGGCGGTGTTATGTAAGTTGATCCATTACTCCTGACTTGCCATAATGTCTTCGGCCTCTTTTATAAGGCTTTGCACGTGATTAATGGTGTCCTGGTCCACATTCATCTCCAGCACGCGTTCCCACTGGGCGATGGCTCCCTTGTAGTCTTCTTTTGCGTCAGCCAAGAAGACGCCGTAATTGATACGGGCGTTTGCGTAAGTCGGAGCCTGAGATACAGCCTGTTCAAAACTGCTTTTCGCCAGCGCTTCTCTCCCGGCATAAAAGGCTGCCGTGGCCATGTCTACCCTGGCGGCGATGTTTTCAGGGTCCAGGTCAAGAACCTTCTGATAGCTTTCCACCGCGCGGTTAAACCATTCGGTTCCCTCTTCCTTTTGCTGCAAATCAAAAAGATAGATTGATCCAAGGTCGTACTGGTTATTCGCCAACGTAACAAGCGATTCTTTGTCGGCGGGTTGACTGCTAAGAATCGACTGCAAATCGTTTATCTCCTGCTTTAAATGATTGATCTGCGAGTTTATGCCGCTTGATGAACCGGTTTCCCGACTGTCGCCCGCCACTTCAGGCCGGTGTGTCGATACAGCCAGCCAAATTGCCGCAACAAGAACAACAGCTACCGCTCCGACGGTAACATACAGTTCATACTTACGGCCATGCGCGGGCTGTTCCCGGCTGTTTCCGTATTTACCCAATGCTGACTCCTCCGTTTTTTCGATATACGCAGCATATAATTTGATTACGGAAGCCGTTTTCCCTGCCTGAGAATAGTACTTATTTTGTTGAGCGCGACCATAAGCTCCGATCATCTCTGTCATGGGCAAACCATAAAAAAGCGTGTATTGAAAAATAATTAAAGCATCATCCGTTATATTCGCCGGACGGTTTGTTTGTTGCGGTGCAAGGATGCGGCGCGCAGCGGTGCTGCGGATGTTGACTTTCCTTATGGTTTGTGTTAAGTTTTAGCAGGAAAAATATTTTGCTCTGCGCGTTGGGCGGGTGACATGGTCGGCCCGTTTCAAGGATGTCAGGCTTCTGGGGTGGGAAGTCGTCTACAGGCTTTCCATTTTCATTTTTTTTAAGAAGATCGCAATCGTTTTTGCCGGTAAATAAAGGAGGAGGCTTTGCTGGAACACTATCAGGTAATTACGGCCGTCGCGGTGTTTTTGGTTACATACGCGTTAATAGTCTCGGAAAAGATTCATCGGACGGTGGCAGCCTTTACGGCGGCGGCGTTCCTCGTGCTGATCGGCGTGATGAACGTGCGGAATGCGGTGGAAGCGATAGATTTTAACACGATCGGCCTCCTGGTGGGCATGATGGTTATCGTCGGCGTCACCAGAAAAACCGGAATCTTTCAGTACACGGCGGTGAAAGCGGCAAAGTTATCGCGGGGTAAGCCGTTTATAATCATCGCGGCGCTTGCGTTGGTAACGGCGGTTTTATCGGCCTTCCTCGACAATGTAACCACGGTGCTGTTGATCGTTCCGGCTACGTTTTCCATCGCAAGGCGGCTGGAGCTCAATCCGGTACCGTTTCTCATCAGCGAAATAGTGGCTTCGAATATCGGCGGCGCCGCCACGCTTATCGGCGACCCGCCAAACATAATGATCGGCGGCGCAACCGGTTTGGGATTCATGGATTTCCTTATTAACCTTACCCCGGTTTTGCTGGTGACTTATATCATTACCATTTTCATAATACGGTTGATTTTCCGGCGGGAACTGTCAACACGTCAGGAACTCCAGGAAAGGATAATGGAACTCGACGAAAACCAGGAGATTAAAGACCCCGAACTGCTGCGAAAGTGCCTTATAGTGCTCTTTTTAACGGTGCTCGGGTTCTTCTTGCACCAGTACGTTCATTTGGAGTCGTCGGTTATCGCCCTATCCGGAATGAGTTTGCTGCTGCTTATCACGAGGGAAGACGTGACCGATTCCATAAACGCGGTTGAATGGTCCGTGATATTTTTCTTCATCGGTCTCTTTGTTACGGTTGGAGCTTTAGATAAAGTCGGAGTAATCGAAGCTGTCGCCGGGTGGTCTCTGGAGGTGACGCACGGCAACATGATCGCTTCGGGCATGTTAACCCTGTGGATATCGGCTATCGCCTCCGCTTTCGTGGACAACATACCGTTTGTCGCGACCATGATTCCGCTTATCCAGGACATGGGGCGGCTGGGCGGCATCGCCGACCTTAATTTCCTCTGGTGGGCACTGTCGCTGGGCGCCTGTCTTGGGGGCAATGGAACCATTATCGGGGCATCGGCCAACGTCATCGTAATCGCCATGGCCGAGAAAAGAGGCTACTCCATCAGCTTTATCGGGTTTATGAAGGTGGCATTTCCATTGATGTTAATGTCTATCGTCCTATCGACGGTTTACCTCGTTTTGTGGTTCTACTTTAACAGAACGGTCGTATTAGTTTCTACACTCGGCCTTGGTATCGTTCTCCAAATTGCTTTAAGTGTTTTTTCAAAGTACAGGTCAATGCCCGATGAGAATAAGGCGGCTTCCGACGGCGCGATCGCTTGAGACATTATAGGTCCCAAAGGTCTACTGAAATTATTTTAAAGCCACCCCAAAAGAACTGCAAAAAATGAGATTGCCGCCGTTACCCGCATGGTATTCATAATCCGTACTTCCGTCACTGAGGATTATTTTATAACCCGGCGTTATAACCTGGGCGTACATAAGGCCCGGTTCCGGACAGCCAAGGCTGGTGTCGGGCCATTCAACCTGGGTTATTTCCTTGACACCGATGGTTGATACGGATACTTCTTTGTTGTCGGCAAGGTCGGTTTTGACCTGCTCCACAATCTTTTCGGCCTCATTGGCGGCGGGCTCCGTATCCGCTCCTTCGGGAACGATAGAAACGGAACGTGCCGCAGCGTCCCAGCGGACCATGTATCCGAACGGCTCGGCGACGTATCTTGCCGGAAGGTAAGTGCGTCCGTTTATAATTAACGGCGTGACGTCCATTTCACAGGCTGCGTCGTTGACGTAAAATATATGGCCGCCTACCGCCATTTCCATGGTTACAGTATCTGTTTTCAAGGTAACAGTACGTGCGGATGAGCTCCACAAAATATTGCTTTCCGGAACGCTCAGACAAATGGCGAGATAACGCACCGGAATAAACGTCCGGCTGTTCTCTATAAAGGGTACGGCGTCCATGGTTGTGGTTTCGTCGTTGATGGTGTACGTGTTGTTGCCGACCCGGAAAACAACCTCACCGGACAGGTTGCCCGAAGCACAGGAGGTGGAAGAAATCAAAAATACAAAGGCCAGGACCGCAAGAAGGAAGAGTTTCTTATGCACGGCGGCACCTCCTTTGAATGCTGCAAAGTCGGATTTCTTAAACGCTTGCGAGCTAAACCCAACCTGAACAATCGCTCCCTTAAAGCTTCGCGATGATTCAAACATATAACACTACCGGCACTTTTATTGTAACGGGATATTAGTCCGGTCGCTATAACGGCATTGGATGAAAACGGCAGGGCGGCCTCCGGGCGCGCCCTGAAGAGGGTATCGGAATGCAAAAATGATTTCATTTTAATATTACTTATCCCTACATCTTAACTATGTTTCGCCTCGTCAACTGTTCAAGAATTACGCCGGCCAAAAAACCAGCTCCCATGTTCCAGACGGCAAAACCGGCGGTGACCAGGAAGACGTAGAAATCGTTTTTTTCGCGCGGAACATCACGGGCCGAAACAGCCAGTTCAAGACCAGCGAAAAAGAGGATTACACCAAGGATGTTCTCCGGAAACATTTTAAAAATCAACAGGACGGAATCGCTGAAGAAGAGTGCGGTCATAAGCAAAAGACACCCGAGGATAACGGTGGCCCCGCCGGTGCGCGCGCCGAAACGCACGTGGCCGGCCATGCCGCCGGCGCCGTGACACATCGGAATTCCGCCGCCGATGGGGGAAATCAGGTTCATAATGCCCTGTGAAACGGCGATCTTCTTTTCCGATACCGGGTGGTTGGGGAAGAGGCGGTTGTTCTCGGCGGTGATGGCGATGACAGCGTTGCCAAGGGTAAGCGGAATCTGCGGTATCCCAAGGATAAGCGCTCCTTTAAGGAACTCATTCCAGGTCATGTCGCCAAGAGCGAAGAGCGGCAGTTTGAAACCCACATTAACCGCCGCAAGGCGCGAGAAAAGACCGGGATCTTTATAAAAGGCGACAATTACACCGATCAAAAGAAGGGCGAACATCGCCGGTATTTTTTTGTTCCCAAGCATGAGGAATGTGACCAGCAAGGCAAATAACGCGATAACCCAACCGGTACTCATCATTCTGATGCCGTCGCGTATAAAAAGAAATCCCAGACCCAGGACGATCCCGCGGATTATCGGCTTTGTCGCTACTTTTGACACCAGGTTGATGGTGTTTGTCAGGCCCATGGTCAGCCAGAAAAGGCCCGTGAAAAGTCCCGCGCCGCAAACCATCCCCTGAGTTACCACCCCGGAAGTGATTGCCGCGGCGCCGATGGCCTTCATCGGCTGTACGGGGATGGGTGTTTTGTAGTAAGCGCCGCAGGCGATAAGCAGTATGCCGAACATGAAAAGGATGCCGAGAGGATTGAGATGCATAACGGTAATATATCCGATGACGAACGGAATAAGGGTACCGAGGTCGCCGAAGGCGCCGGCCCACTCGGAGCGATCGAAGCGGTTTCGCAGCGGGAGCGTCGGTTCCTGTGACTGAGGTTTTGCCGGCGTCACGTATTCACCTCCCAACGGCTATATGCACGACGCATATACCCTTCTATAAATTTAGCATAAGCCGGGCTCGAATAAAAGAAAAACTTTCATTACGGAGTTGCGAAATATGAAGAATAATTTCCATAATAGCGGGAGGTAACATGATCGCTTCCGCGCCTGCGCGACGGGTAACGGCGGGAAGACGGAAACCGGGCGAAAGACGAAAAGGCGTTGAGCAGGAGATTGATTGGTTTTCGCGAATAAGAACCGTTATCCATCAAAAAACGTGGAAATCTTAAAAAGACCGCGGAATGGCGGCAGCCGGAGGAGTACTTGGGGAGAGTATACCATCCTACGGCGAGGCGGAAATGGCGCGCAAAACGGAAAGGGACAACTGCATACGGTGCGGCGCCTGCTGCCTGAAGGGCGGTCCGATCCTCCATCACGAAGACAGGGCGATACTTCTCGCCGGACACGCGAGCTACCGGCACTTAATCACCATCAGGAAGGATGAATTGGCGTTCGATCCCACCATCGAGGCAATAAAACCGGTGGAGAAAGAAATGGTCAAGGTGCGCGGAAAAGGGGATGGCTGGTCCTGCTGTCTATACGACGAAAAGAACTCTACCTGTCTAATATACGAAAGCCGATTTCTGGAATGCCGCCTTCTGAAATGCTGGGACACCGCGGAGATAATATCCGTTATCGGTAAGGACACAATTACGCGCGCTGACATTATCGACCATGACGACCCCGTAATGGAGATCATCGAGATACACGAACGGGAGTGTTCCATCGGGGAGATCGAGAGGTTGATTCACGGCTTAAAATCCGGAACAGCCAAACGGGAGTCAACGGAAAAGCTTACCCATTTAATCAGCAGGGACCTGGCTATACGCTTCTTCGCCGCTTCTGAACTGGGACTGCCCGAGGATTTAGAACGCTTTGTTTTCGGGCGTTCATTGATTGAGATCGTAAAATGCCGCGGGATAAGAATTAAACCGTCCTCTTGCTTAGCAAAGGACTGTCCTCCCCAAATGAAATCATACATTACCACCGCCATTAAAGCCCCTGAATAATTCGCAAGATATCTTTGAACAAAAAACCGCCCATCGTTGGAAGGTTGCGTTCGAAAAGGCAACTGCCCGGTGAATTGTAACCGGAGTTGTTGAATACAAAAATAATCGAATCATTACAGTTTTAATGACATATGGTGTTAATATCCAGGACCAAGCTGCCGATAATTTTAAAAGAGCCTGCGTGTTTCACTTCGAACATGCGGTTCCAATGTAATGGTAAAAGGAGGCAGGCAATGAAATTATCGCTCGGTAAGTGGGGGAATCACCTAAACAGCCGGAGACTCGGACAGGAAATAAGGTTTCTACTATCGGATGAGTTGAAGAAAGGTCGCCGCGTGGAAGTGGATTTAAAGGACGTCATGACGGCGTCCCCCGGATTTTGTATCGAAGCCTTTGCTAAACTGAATCTGTATGTTCCGGAAACCGGGTTTAAGTCTTGCGTTAAATTTTCGAACGCTAACGACGAGGTAAGGACCGTCATCCAGCACGCCGTGCATCCACTTCATTACGAAGAAATGGGCAAAAAGACGGGAATTGGCATATAATTCGACTCAGTCGCCATAGTATTTATAAAGGCCGGTATCATATCCGGCTTTTCATTATAAAATACGGCATAAATTGAAATGCCTGAAAAGGTAAAATACGTTATAAGTATTGTTTAAAAAAGCAGAAGGTGGTAAACTATTCCTGGGTGGTGTAAATGCATAGCCAGACAAAAGATGCCATTATGGGGTTTTTACGTGACTACTATACCAAACACGGCCGGCATTATTATAAAGATTTTTACGACCTGCGCAGGGCGTTGCCGGACATGGAACCGCGGATCATGCAGTTCACGCTGAACCACCTTAAAAGGGACGGTCTGGTTAATTTTCTACCCGGGCACGATAAGCCCCTAGGCATAACATTAACCCCTTCCGGCATGGCGTACTTCGAGAAGGAAAAGCGACACCAAAGCACGGTGCCCGCTCAGGAAGATTCCAGGGCGACAGGTTTCGAACGCGGGATGAACGCCTTGCGGGGGTTGTTGAACGGCCGTAAATAATATCTATTTCTTTTAATTAAAGAAAGGACTTTTGTGTGAACTGAAGACAAACCCGCCGGAATCCCAACCGGCGGGATTTTACATCTAGGCCGGAGGGCGCCCCAGTCCCTCGGGCTTTAAAGCTTTGTAACGCGGTGAATTCCTCCGACCTTTTATTGCAGAACTATTCCTCCTTGTCATGCCAGTTCTCATTGCAGCCGTGCGGGCATTTCCAGTAACCACGCGGGTACCTGCCGCCGCTCAACAGATTCGGCGACCATACTGCGCCACAGTGTTTGCACTTGAAATGGCTGCCGTACCTATCGACTGCTTCGACTCCCCGCTTTTCCAATTGCTTATTACTGAAGGACATGGTTTCACCTCCCCTTTTTTAATTATCCCGCTAAGCCATGTAAATAATGCCGGGAATAGCAGGGGGTTTGTCTGAAGTTTGCCTTTTAACGTGAAGGAAACCAGACCCGCGCCGATGTGAGCGCCTTTTTAAGCAGCGAACAAGTACAAACTTAAGAAAAGTACTATAAATCTTCTCTTGACAAATCACCCGGGTGTTTGACAATAAAGGAGCGCATACTCCTCCGTCATCCGGTCACAATCACCCGGTAAACAGAATATTCTAGTTTTAAAGAATTAAGACAGGGGTGAACCCGGTGCAAACCACTCATGAGTTTATTAAGAAAATGGCGCATGCCGCCCAAGATTGTCACAGGCGAACCGGAATATTCGCGAGTTTAATCATCGCTCAGGCAGCGCTGTAATGCGGCTGGGGCAAGACAATTCCGACCGAGAAAAAGACGGGGCGCTGCAGCTGCAACCTGTTTGGGATTAAGGGGGAGGGGCCCGCAGGGTGCATAGAAATTCCTCATCCGGAGTTCGAAAACGGCAAAGAAGTATGGCACATGGCGAAGTTCCGCTGCTATCAAAATTATAAAGAGTCGACAAGGGATTACGAGAAGATGTTGATGCAGGACTTTACAAACCTGTAAGGGAGGCCCGTACCGCCCATGAAGCCGCTCACTGTCTTTATCGCTGCGGTTTTGCCACCGACCCGGAGTATGCAGAGAAACTGATATACATAATCAATAAGTACAACCTTTGTGAATTCGATAATGACTAACCGAGAGATGGCTCGCGCTTTCCCGCTGGAGACAGAGCGTGCCGTGCAAGAACCTGATGGACAACTCATTAAGAGGGTGTTAACATCGGCAGGCCGAGCCTCTCAAGCCTTTTCCCGGAAAGACTACGTCGGCATTACCATTAAAGGCGGCTGGTTAAGCCATCCCTTGGCCTTCCCGTAAAGTACGAATTTATTATGTATTTTTATTTCTTCCAGCAAAAGGTTGATGAAGGTCTCCGCCAGCTTGTCATTTTTCGGTGCGTCGATAACGGGCCGCATATGCATGTCAATAGCCGCTTGAATTCCCTGCAGGATCATCCTGTACAAGAACTTGTCGGTGAGATTTTCGGGGTCTATTCTGGTCTTCATTCCCAACGGGGGCCTTTTGGGCAAAAGAATTTCTTGTTGGGCGGCAAGTCCCTCCAGCAAGGCGATTTGCTTTTGCAGTAATTTTAGGCCTTGCTCCAAGACCAATACAAAGTCGGGATCGTGGCTTAAGGAGAGGAATAACGTGGTCAGCTGCATCTGGTCGTACCTGTGGCTTAAGAAATCCCAGAGTTGGAAGGCTTCGCCCAGGGATATCTCTTCCCGATCAACGGGTTTAGACGTCTTGAAAGACGGCGGCGGATCCTGATAACCTTTCAGTTTGCCGTACTTTTGCAGTTGATTGTGGAAGCCGATCCCCTTGATTGCAAACGCTTCGAAGTTCTCCCGGATGCTGTCGTTGGTGGTACTGGTGCGGATCGAGTATCCGAGCATGATCAGGTCATACTTGGTCAATTGGAAGGCCTGGTTATACACAAGATAATCTGTTATTACATCCATTCGAGACGCGGTCTTTGCTTCCACAGACGGCCTCGCCGGCAACCTGACTACATGTTTTGCGGCTTGGCTTTCCAGGACTATTTTCTGCTCATTAAATAGGTCTACCAAGCTGTTAACCACAATCGCCAGATCCCGGTCGTGGACGAAGTTCCTCATTATTTGGAAGGTCTCAATGTAATAGTACCTTAGGGAGACAATCACCCAAATATTGTACCCTTCGCTAACGTCGATAACGTCACGACCGGAGGAGTTTCGCTTGAAGATTGAAATCATTATATTCCCAACTCCTTTTTATGCTTTTCGCTGGAGGTTATTTATACAAGGACAGCGGATTCACGAAATGACGCAAGGAGCAGTAAATCAGCGTATTAAGGCCCTATTTGAACCAATTATCGCAGTAGTCGTCCGGTGGCTGAAAGCACGGAGTGGGTTCAATAATTATAGGTTAACCGTTTTTTAATCCTTATGAACATCCAATTTTAGGTAAAGATGCTTTTGGCATAAGGAAAAAGGTTTGTAGCAAAGGTCAATATATGTAATAGTGGGTATTTTGGAGTTAGGCTACAGTAGGGAGGGGTGAGGGAGTTGCGGCTACCAAAAGAAAACCCCAGAACACTGATGGTTACTGGGTTTTTATCTGGTGGACCTGGGGGGAATTGAACCCCCGGCCTCTTGAATGCGAGTCAAGCGCTCTCCCCCTGAGCTACAGGCCCACTGGCGAAAACTATTTTAGCACGTGAGACGGCTAAAAGCAAGCATCAAAGAGACATGGCCGCATGAAGCATAAAAAACCCGCGGTCTATACCGCGGGATAATCAAATGGAGGAATAATCAGGCCGGTTTAAGAGATCTTCTGAATGGTGACTTCCTGGCGCTGGCGTCTGGCCAGCGCTTCTTCGGCATAGTCGCTGGCAATTAGATAGAGGTTCACCCATAGCTCATGTTCATTGTTTTTACCTTCAAGCTCTTTGGAGAGTTCCCGGAATTTCTTGAAAATACGGTCCTTGAAGCAGGAGAATTCAGCCAGTATTTCGATGATGTCGCGCTGAGAGTATGTTGCGCCTTCACGAAGGGCTTTCACCATTAAATACCACCCCCTTTACGCCTGATATTACCACCTATGGTTCGTTTTGGGAACGGGTTTGTTTTGTCGAAGGGCGCTTCTTAAGGCGCGCCGTAAAAACATAAATAAAAAGGCCCTTTGAGGGCCCTTTTATGTCTTTATTAAAGACGGTATTCTGATGAAATCTTAGGTATCCTGTCTGAAACCGTAAACTCCTGCGTAAGGTGAGATGCCAATGTTTTGAGCCTGCCCCGGACGATCTGAATCCGGCCACGGACGGTTTGCGTATAATCCACCGTGTACGTTGCTCGCGGTAGCGCCGGGTGTCGTAAAATTCAGGTTGAAGGTGGGAGGCAGTCCCTCCGAGCTTCGTGCAGTCAAGCCGGTGTATGGAGTATTAGCTATGTTCGGAGTGAAAGTGTTGTAAGGCATGCCGGCGCTTGAGCTATAGCCGGTGTAAGGAAGGTTCTGCGAGGTGGAAGCAAAGCCCGTATAAGGTGTGTTCACCCCGGCGGTGTAGCCCGCCGCCCCGAGTTGACCCGCACCGACACCGGTATAACCGGTTGTGGCGAACTGCCCGACACCCGTTCCGAAAGAAGGAATTGCGGCGCCAATCTGCTGAGTTGCCGCGGAAACCGCGCTTACATCGTTTTGCAGGTTCATGCAAATCTGATAAACGCGCTGGAGATTCTGACTGTTCTGGCCCTCTTGCTGGCTGATGCGCGCGAGCTGCGACTGAGTCTGCTGCTCGACCTGCTGGAGCTGCGCGGTCACCTGACAGACATTGTTAAGATCCTGATGCAGACGGTTCAAATGGCTTTGTATCTGCTGAAATCCGTACATCCTTTTACCCCCTTTTTTATCTATTATGAACTCTGGGGTAAAACTTAATTAGTGGGAATTAATTCTTTATAATATGCTAACATCATCTTGCACGTACTAGTTTGTGGAGGTCGTAAGTCCCTATGGAGTAAAGGGACAAACCCTTTAAATCGGAAGAGCAGGCGGCGATGTGTGCGCCGTAGTTGATGCTGATGAAAGGAAGGTCTCTCGCGGTAATTTCCTGAACCTGACGGTAAATCTTTGCTCGCATGTCAGAGTCGGGTATTTGACGGGCGCGGGTCAAAAGGATGTCAAGAACGGGATTGTCATAGCGGGTTGTATTGAACCCGCTTTTGATTTGTGAACGTGCAAGAAGGGAATAAAGAAAATTGTCCGGATCGCCGTTATCGCTTACCCATCCGTAGAGAAAGAAGTCGCCCTCACCGCGCGAAATGGCTGCCTTTAAATCATCCCATTGATAACAACGGATGCCCACTTTAAGACCGGCGGATTGGAGCTGGCGCCGTACTTCTTCGGCAAAGGCGGATCCGCCGGCGGGGTTGTAAGGTCTGGTTCCGGAGTATGACAGAAGGGTGAATTCTCTGCCCGTTAGACCCTGTTTGTTGAATAGAACGGATATCTTTTGTTTGTCCGCCGGCGTTATAGCGTCCCGCGGGCTGTTCCCGAAAACAACCGGCGGGAGCGGTCCTCCCGCATCCGGAAGCAGACCGTTAAAAAGCGTGCGACAGATCAGACGACGGTCGATGGCCATAGATACCAACCGGCGGGCGTCGGGATTGTCAAACGGGCGTTTATCAGTATAAAATCCAAGATAGCCGAGGCTGGCCGCGGTCGATCTGATTATGCGCTCGGGCGCGAGATCGTTGGCGGAAACCGGGCTTATGCCGAGCGCGATAACCCCTTTCCTACTGTGCAGGATCCGAAGCCTTTTTGAAACGTCCGGAACTGAAATGATACGTATGTTTTGGATCTCCGGTAAACGGTCCCAATAAGTTGGGACGGACTTTAGAATGATTTCCCCCGGTTTATTGGAAGCTATTCGATAGGGCCCGGTACCCGACGGAGGATTGCCGGGAAGGATCAACGCTCCCTGCGGAAGGGCCAGGTTGCGCAGAAAAGGCGTATACGGATATCTAAGGCGAAAGGCAACGTGCCGGGAATCGATAACGGTAACCTTCTCGATCATACAAAAAAGAAGATTCGCGTTCGGCGATTTACCTGCTGCGATCATCTTTTCCGAGAAAATGGACCTAACCAGACCGGGGTTAAGGGGAGTTCCGTCGTGGAAGCGGACCCCTGAGCGAAGGGTGAAGGTCCAGGTGCGGCCGTCCTGGGAAAGATCCCAACCGGTTGCAAGGCAGGGCATGACTTCGCAGTTTCCCGGCTTAAAGCGGACGAGCCCCTCGCAGACGTTAGGAAGATAACCGGTTGTTTCCGGGACGGAGTCGTTAATCGGATAGGACGGATCGGCTATTCCGGGTGCGGCGATTAAGACATGTCCGTCGTCCCTGAAGCTGCCGGGGAATACGCTAACCGTTATGGCTATTAACAGGAACGTAAAAAATATGGGCCGGCAGAATGTTCTCTTACGCATAGAACCTCCGGAGTAGAAAGATGATAACATATTCTGGAAGACGGCGGTTCAATCCTCTGACCATTAACGAATTTGCGGAGTATTTTGGAAGTGACGTTTAAAAAGGTTTATTTCTGCGGGTGTATTATGTATAATTATGACCGTTGTAAAGTTCGCAAGAAGTGAGGGGAGACTGTGCTGCCAACACCGAAAAAGTACTTTGTAACCGCTGCCGCAGCCGAGGGTATAACGCGGTTAAACGCCTTTGATAACGCGCTCCTTGCCGCGCGTATAGGCAACGTGAACATCATCCGGGTATCGAGTATACTCCCACCAGGCACGAAATACGATCCCGGCCTGATCCTCCCGCCGGGATCACTTGTTCCTACGGCTTACGGATCGATCACCAGCGAGACGCCGGGAGAGTTGATCGCCGCCGCTGTGGGAGTGGGGATTTCGAGTGAAAGCTTCGGTGTAATAATGGAGTTTTCCGGGAAATGCGACGAGAAGACGGCGCGGGCAAGAGTTGATGAGATGATCAGAGAGGCTTTCGCCCGAAGAGGTATGGAAGTCAAGGAGATTAAAACAGCGGCGGTGCAGCATACCGTCGAGAGGATAGGATGCGTTTTGGCGGCTGTTCCGCTCTGGTATTAGCCGCGTTATTGTAAGGAGGTATTTTCGGTGGAACTCTGGTATACGGAAAACCAAAACAGTAATTTGCGTTTGAGCTGCCTGGTTACAAGAACATTGCACGTTGAGGAAACGTCTTATCAGCACCTGGCGGTGTTGGAGACACCGGGATTCGGACGGGTTCTTTTGCTTGACGGAATCGTGCAGACCACGGTTTGGGACGAATACATCTATCACGAGATGATCGCGCATGTGCCCTTGAACACGCACCGGGACCCGAAAAGGGTTCTGGTCATCGGAGGCGGGGACGGAGGAACGGCGCGGGAAACGGTACGGCACCCGAAAGTGGAAAAAACGGTAATGGTGGAGATTGACGAGCGGGTTGTGGCGGCGTCGCGCGAGTATTTGCCCGAACTGAGCGCCGGCTTCGGTGACCCTAAACTTGAACTGCGTATTGACGACGGGATTAAACACGTTGCGGAATGTAAAGGTGAGTACGATGTGGCCGTCATCGATTCAACGGATCCCATAGGACCGGCCGTGGGGCTGTTCAGCAGGGACTTTTACGAAAAGTTGGCCGGGGCGCTGAAGGACGACGGCCTGTTTGTCGCCCAGACAGAGTCTCCGCTTTTCAACCTGGACTTTATTGAACGCATCTATAATGACCTTAAGGGAATATATCCCATAGTACGCACCTATCTGGCAGTGGTGCCTTCATACCCGGGTGGGCTCTGGAGTTTTACCATGGGATCAAAGAAGTACGATCCGCTTACGGTGGATTTGGATAAAATACCGGGGCTTTCGTACCGATATTATAACCGTGAAATACATAGGGCGTCGTTTGCTCTGCCGCAGTTCTTAAAGGAAAAACTGAGTAAGATGTAGAATGTTTGTGGCATGTTTAAGGAAATCGGACGGGAAGAAGCCTTTTTGGGGGCGACTGCCGGCTACGAGGGGTCCCGGGTTGTGCTTGTCGGCGCCGGGCTTGACGCCACCGTATGTTTTAGACCGGGAACCCGTGAGGGTCCGCGGGCAATTCGCTATTATTCAAGGTGCCTGGAGGAATACAGCCTACGTCAGGACCGGGACCTGCGCGAAGCATCTTTCTGTGACCTCGGTGATGTAAATCTGCCTTTTGGAGACGTTCATAACGCACTTTTAAGGATCGAACAGGCGGCGTCAAAGATTGTATCGGAAGAAAAAATTCCGGTGTTCATCGGCGGAGAACACCTTGTCACGCTTCCTCTGATTAAAGCGGTTTGTCAAAGGTACCGGGATATAGTGGTGCTCCATTTAGACGCGCACGCCGACCTGCGGGACGATTACCTGGGAGTCGGATTGTCACACGCCACTGTCATGCGAAGGGTATGTGAGTTATTAGGCCCGGGACGCGTTTATCAGTTCGGCATCCGTTCGATGGATAAACCCGAGCTTGATTTTGCACGCGCTCACACGAGGCTCTATTTTGACAAAGTAAGCGAACCGCTCGCGGCGATATCTGCGCAAATCAAGGGAAAACCGGTTTACATAACGTTAGATATGGACGTAGTGGATCCGGCTTACGCTCCGGGGGTGGGAACACCGGAACCAGGCGGAATCGGCCCACGGGAACTGATGGATTCCGTTTATCAGTTTGAAGAATTCCAGGTGGTAGGGTTCGACCTGGTTGAAGTAAGCCCCGCCTTCGATCCGGGCGGGCTTGCACCGTTACTGGCTGCGAAAGTCGTCAGAGAATTGGTGCTTCTCCTGGCAGAGTAATGAAAACGCGAAAATGACAAGAAAGACTTCGAAACCCTTGCGGCAAGGGTTTTACTAGGTTAAAAACTAAAATTAAGGCTCACAGATTGGAGGTGAATTTTTGCGCGAAGGTAAGGTACAAATAATACCCCTGGGCGGCCTTGGTGAGATCGGAAAGAATTCAATGGCCATCCGGTACCGCGACGATATCGTTTTAGTGGATTACGGACTGATGTTTCCTGAAGATGAACTTTTGGGCATCGATGTGGTGATCCCCGATGCGAGCTACCTGCTTGAAAGCAAGAAACTCCTTAAGGGAATCGTGCTTACACACGGCCATGAAGACCACATCGGGGCTCTTCCATACATGCTGCACCAGTTGGACGTGCCTGTTTACGGAACACGTTTGACACTCGGTCTTTTACAGGGAAAACTTGAGGAGCACCTGCCTGGGTATCAGGCGGATTTACGTGTGGTGAAGCCCCGGGATATCGTGGAGATCGGCAATTTCAAGGTTGAATTCATACGCGTCTCTCACAGCATCCCGGACGCGGTGGCGGTGGCGGTTCATACCCCGGTGGGGGTGATACTGCATACGGGAGATTTTAAGTTTGACCATACCCCGGTTGACGGCGAAATGATCGATTTTCACCGGTTCGGCCAATTGGGTGAAAAAGGGGTGCTGGTACTTCTGTCGGACAGCACAAACGTGGAGCGTCCGGGCTACACTATGTCCGAAAGGGTTGTCGGCGAGACCTTTGACGATACCTTCCGGCACTCGCGAAACCGGATAATCATCGCCACATTCGCTTCCAACATCCACCGGATCCAGCAGGCGATTCTGGTAGCGCAGCGCTACCGGCGGAAGGTGGCGGTTGCCGGCAGGAGTATTGTGAACGTCGTGAATATAGCGCATAAGCTGGGTTATCTACAAATACCGCAAGGCCTTATGGTGGAGCTTGAAGAAGCCAACCGGCTGCCCAGCCGGGAAGTGGTGATACTCACCACCGGCAGTCAGGGTGAGCCGATGTCGGCATTAACCAGGATGGCAATGGCCGATCATAAACTTGTGGAAATAGTACCGGGAGATACAGTTATTATCTCCGCGGTGCCGATACCCGGAAACGAAAAACTGGTGGCGCGGGTTATAGACCAGCTTTTCAAACGGGGCGCCGAGGTGTTGTACGAAGCGGTCTCCGGTATTCACGTTTCCGGCCATCCCAGCCAGGAAGAACTAAAGCTGATGTTAAACCTTACGCGGCCGAAGTTCTTTATACCCGTGCACGGCGAGTACAGGATGCTGAAACAGCACGCTGAACTGGCGAAGGATATCGGCGTCAAGGCGGAGAATATATTCATTACGGAAAACGGACAGATTGTGGAGTTCACGCCGAAAAGCGGACGCTTCAGCGGGAGGGTGACCGCCGGCCGCGTTCTCGTGGACGGCCTGGGAGTCGGTGACGTAGGTAATATTGTGCTGCGCGACCGGAAGCAGTTGGCGCAGGACGGAATATTAATAGTTGTCCTGGGGCTGAGCCAGGAATCCGGTCAGGTGGTTGCAGGACCGGATATCGTTTCCCGGGGGTTTGTATACATGAGAGAATCCGAGCAGCTTCTTGAGGAAGCAAGGGAACAGGTGATCAACGCCCTGGAGAAATGCTCCGTCAGAGGAACCACCGAATGGGCAAGCATCAAGTCACAGGTAAGGGATGTACTGGGACGTTTTCTATACGATCGGACAAGAAGACGGCCTATGATACTACCGATAATCATGGAGGTTTAAAAGATGGTTCCACAATCAAAAGCCGGGGTTAAAGCACGCCTTAAGCTGCAAGGATGCCTGATGCTTGCAGCCGGCGTTCTCGGTGTGCTTGATTTGCTATTCTGCTGGATACCGAAGGTTATTCCTTACCGCAGGTCCAAACCGCAGGGGAGAATGGTGTTCAGGGTGCGGAGATAAGACTTCTGCGGAGCTGACGACGGACATATTACAGTGCTATAAGAAATGGGGACCTGAGAATGGTCCCCATGTTAGTCGGCTATCGTAGTCCCAATATCACTCCGGCTTGATTTCCGTCTGGTTCCGTCCGGCTGTTTTCATCTTGGGAATCACAACCTCAAGAACACCGTTCTTGAAAGTGGCTTTGGCGCTTTCACGTTCCACGGGTAAAGGAAGCGAAACCGTCCTGGAAAAACTACCGTAGGAGCGTTCACTTCGATAATAATTTTTCCCTTTGACTTCCCTTTCCTCACTTGTCGTTCCCCGAATGGTTATCTCCTGATCCGAGACCAGTACCGTGGTGTTTTCCTTTTCAACTCCCGGCAGATCAGCTTTAACAACGATACTGTCTTCCTGTTCGAGAACATCTACCGCCGGGAGCCACGCGTCCATCTGCCCTTTTTCAAAAAGCTTCGGTAACCGGTTGAATGCCTTTTCCATCGATTCGCGCAATTCACGAAGTTCACGCCAGGGATCTTTGGGCAACATGTTCGGCATAAAAACCACCTCCCTTAGAATCTTCCGGGTGAGTACATTGTACAACAATTCACAATTAAAAGCAAGATCCTTATACCATTATTTAGATAATAGTCCGGCTTCTTTCAACCTTTCGTATGTATAGTCGCGCGCGGCCTTCTGTTCCTTATCGCCGAAGGATTTTAGTATCATAAGTTCCGGTCCCAGACGGGCGAGAAAGATTGCGCTTGATTTTAACTCCACTACAAGGTAAAGGTGGTCTTCGGGCCTTATCTGAAGGGCATAGTCTTCCCGGGGAGTGGCGAAAACGGGGATGCTTTCGCGGTTGGCGGTGAAATGCTCGACTGCTTCTTTGATGGTGATTTTCTTTCTCAACGGATACGGACCTCCTGTAAGTATTCTGAATGCAAGACATGATGTCGATGCTTAAGAGAGTTTTGCAAAACAATTAATCGGCAGAAAGGCTCCCAACGTCTTTCGGCAGTAAAAATTCCGGGGAATGCGAAATACTCTTACTCAATAATTTTAAACGGATGTTTTTTCCTTGTCACCAGGAAATATGAACTTTAGTAAAGAATAATATCTGCGATAATATGAGCAGGTGCTTTTTCCGGTAAAAGCAGCAGTACCCATTATTTTGATTAAGGTACGGGAGGGAAAACGGTGCGGGTATTTTTTAAACCGGAAAACGGAGCGCAGGCGAAGAATCAACCTCAATCAAAAAAAGGGGAATTCGGAGCGGTTCTCGATACAACCGTTTCCGCGGCAAACAGGAGCGGAGGGTTGGAATCGGTGTTCTCGGCGGCAGCGTCGCGTTTCGGGCTGCGTCCTGAACTGCTGAAGGCGGTGGCGCAGGCGGAGTCAAATTTCAATCCAAAGGCGGTATCGAAGGCGGGAGCGCAGGGGATTATGCAGCTCATGCCCGCCACTGCAAGGGGGTTGGGCGTGCGCGATCCTTTCAACCCGGTGGAAAATATCTTTGCCGGTGCGGCATACCTGCGTTCACTTCTGGACCGGTTCGACGGGAACGAGACCCTGGCACTGGCGGCGTATAACGCTGGTCCGGGAGCGGTGGCTCGTTACGGAGGCGTTCCTCCTTACAGGGAAACGCAGGCGTACGTGGCCCGCGTGCTGGGTCTTAGCGACCACCGTACGGGTGTTGCGGTTGCGCCGGCTGGGGGCAGCACTGACAGCGTTCCTGATAATTCCCGGGAATATTCCCTCAGCGCCCTAAACGACCCGAATAACACCGCAGTATCGGAGGATTTAAGCACCGTGGCACTGGTTATGCGTTACGCATTAATGGAGTATGTTCTCCATGCTTCGGAATCCCAGGAGGAAGAACAAACTTAGCGGTATAGTTTTGAATCCACGAAAAGGGCCTCTCCACGCACCATTTGGTGAAAATCCGTCGAAATATTTAAAACGTTACTTTAATGGAACCGCCGGCGCCGGGCTCTTTAACGGACGTCTGTGTTTTTAAGGGTGTAAGATTAATAATAATTGCCTGCACGGCGTATTGAATAGGCGCAGACCGTTGAAATGGTTTATCATAATTATACGAGAATATGCTCGGAGTGTTGTCCATGCGAAACGTATTATACATATTGGCCGTATTTACGTTGTTACTCGGCGGCTGCAAAACCTCTCAGGAACCTCCGGGGGCTTCGACAGCAAAACCTACGGCTCTTGAGCGTAATGCCCTGGAACTGCTCCCCCCCGGAACAGCGATCCTGCGACCGGGCGCTACCGAACCGGGGGTAAAACGGCCTCCGGCGGTGCAGGAGGTTGACCTTGACGGCGACGGCAAACGGGAGTTGGTGGCGGGTTACCGGCTTGCGAACTCTGAAGAGGAAGCGGGCGGGGGCGGCCTGTCTTCAGGCACGGCAGGTGTCATGATCGCGTACCGCGAAGGAAACGCGTATAAAAAGGCCTGGCGGCAGGAACTCGGTTACAGATTGACTGATATCCGGTGCCGGGACATGGACGGTGACGGGGTCCCCGAAGTCGTGGCGGGAGGTTCGAAAGGAGCGTCGGCGGCCAAACTGCTTCAGGTATTGAAGGTTTACCCTAACGAAAAGGGTGCGGTGGACGTGTACCCGTTGTGGCGAAGCGGGTATCATCGCGTGGATATCGGCGACTTCGACCGGGACGGACGCGAGGAGATGGCGCTTTGGGCGAAAGATGCAGGTAACGCATTCATTGTGGAGGTCTACAGTTGCGCCGTGCCGTATGCCCCGGTATTCCAGTCGGTGGAAAGCGCTTATCAATCTTATTTCCCCTGCGTTGTCGCTTACTATAAGGACCAGATCAAGACAACTAAAAACACGCGCTTGCTCTGGTACTACCTGGCAGACGCGCAGATAAAGGCAGGACAGACGGAAGATGCGTTGTCGTCCATCGATCGGGGAAGGCGGTCAGCGGGTTACCCGCCCGAACAATCGTTTAACGTCCTTAAAGGTGAAGCCTTGACGGCTCTAAAACGTTATTCCGAGGCGTTGAATTATTTTGCCGAAGTAACCAAACGGGACGGCACCTCCACTACGGGAAAGAGTTCGGGACAAGAAACAGCCAAGGCGGACGCTAACGGCACTGCAACACTCGTCCGGGCTTATTACAGCGCGGGAAAAGCATATGAAGCCCTCGAACGTTTCAAAGAAGCGGAACAGGCGTACAAGCGGGCAAAAGAACTTCGCCCTGACTGGCCGCTGCCGGAAAGAAGGCTTCAAAGACTGGAGCTGTATCCGTCGGTTAAGGAGGTTGTCCGTTATCTGGATGCGGGAAACTCCGGGATAGCGGATCATGGCACCGGAGGATTGGAAAGATGGGGTTCGCAGCACGGGCTGGTGATTCGAGCCGTCGAAGCCTCTCCTGCCCCCGGAGCCAACAGTTCAAACAGTTCGAGACCTTTGTTGCTGGACATAAGAAAAGAACAGGATTTAAACGCATCGGCCCATCTCATATACCGGCGGGATGCGGAGCGCCCGGAAGGGAAAGAGTCATTCCGTTCCCAGATCTTTTACAGCGCGGACTTCCCGGAGCACGGTATAAATTCCGGGTTTGCGACGAGCGACGCACGAGTGTATGTAGACAAGGATGGAAGGCCGGAAATGGGAGTGGTTTACGATAGCTGCGCCGGGGGAAGCGGCTCACCGATCCCGACTTACTATCTGTACCGATTTAAGGATGACCGATGGCGGATATCCTGGCGCGCCCCCGTGATCGGGACGGTCTGGCGCGCATTTCACGGAAAGATTGAATTTACGGGGCAAGGTCTGGAGACACTTGGGCTCTCGGGAGAAATATGGACCTCCGACGGGAAGGGCAGCCTTTTCCACGAAGCCAATGCCGGACCGCATCGAAATTTTTACGACGTTTGGAGACGCGACGGAAACGGGTACGGGCGCGTGAAAGCGGAAATCCTTCCGTCGGCTTACGGCACCTTGATCGATTTTGTATGGGCTCTTTCAAACGGGAAAGAGGATGAGGCAGGACTGTTGGTGGTTGATAAAAACCTCATACTAAAAGCCAAGGACGCCGGGATGGTGCAGTCACCCCTTGGTCAGGGATGGCTGATCGATTTCGGCGGTCCCTCGCAGCTCGAAAAGGGACCGATACGTATAGACTCCGGTTCTTGTTCCGGCACGCGCCTTACCTTTAAAAAGGACGGCGACAGATGGCTTATCGCTTCCATTACCAAGGACGCGGAGAATTAATGATACCGTAACTGCAAAGACTGGGATTTCGGGAGCTGTTGTTTATGAGCGACGAATAACTACCGGCGAGAGACGTTTGGAGCGGCGTCATATAAATCCATGTTGCAGTTCAGCTATAAGTGACATTATGTTACAAAATCAACCCCTTGACACGACCTCTTACTAAAAATAGTATGACCTTAATAACTTTGCCATAAATTTAGTTAAATTGCGGCGGCGGGGGTTCACAGATGGAGCCGGTGGAACGCCTCATGTCATCTATTCGGAAGCGCATCGGACTTTGCCGGCGGGCCACAGACCGGCCATGGGTGTTGTTGTGCGTCGGCACCGACCGCTTGACCGGCGACGCGCTCGGGCCCCTTGTAGGAACAATGGTTTCCGAGTCATACGACAATCCGTTTCACGTTTACGGAACTCTTGCGGATCCAGTCCACGCACTGAACCTTCACGAAAAAATCGAAGAGATAGAAAACCGGCACCAACGATACTTTATGATTGCCGTAGACGCGTGTCTGGGTCACTCGAAGAATATCGGCGTAATCAACGTGGGAATCGGCCCCATCCATCCCGGTACGGGAGTGAAGAAATCGCTGCCGCCTGTCGGGCACATATACGTCACCGGTGTGGTTAACGCTGCCGGTCCCATGGAAAAGGAACGTCTTCAAAACACCCGACTTCACCTCGTGGTAAGGCAGGCCACGGTAATATCCAGCGCTTTGCTGCAAGTCGCCCGCGAAGAAAGAACCCATCGTGTTATTCCGCTTCCTGTAGTGAACCGTCATTTCATCCAGCGCTTTTGTTCGGTAACATAGTTGTTGTTCATTATATAGAAAGACGCGATTGAGCTCGCGGAAACGGGCTTAGTTGTGTTTTTACACCTATTGCCGATTGCCGGAGACAAGGCTAAAATATAGAAAAAAATAAAGGATCGTTGACTTGTTGACATTCTCGCTCCCTCTTGAAGAACCTGTCGCACGGGTAATCTCCCGTTTCAGATCGGCAAAAGGTCTTGCCGTGTTGACCAGCGGCGGCGTCGAACCGTGTTTCAATCCACGATTTCCGCTGGCCAGGTGGTCTTTTATCGCCACAGATCCCTTTATGGTTCTTTCTTTCCGTCCGGGGAGCCTTTTTATTGAACCTCACAGCGCAGGTCTGGACATCCCGAAAGAACCTTTCCAGGCCATAGAGAGCATACTCGGTGCACATAACTTTTCCGGGGATGCCCCAACCCCGTTTCCCGCAGGGGGGATAGGTTATTTCTCGTACGAACTAAGGACGTTTTTCGAAAAAGTACCGGTGTCGGTCGTAGACGATTTGCGTTTACCGCAAATGTGGTTTTGTTTCTACGACGCTGTGGTAAGCATCGACCATTACGAGAAAAGAATATGGATAACCTCTACGGGAATGCCCGAGGAAGGGGCCGCCGGGGAAAGACGTCAACAGGAGCGTTTTGAAGAAATCTTGGCGACGTTACGCCGGGATCCGGGAGAAAACCCGGAATATACGCCTGACGACGACAGGAGGACGTTGTTCTCTTCCTTTTCGCATGCGGGGTATGTAAACGCGGTAAAAAGAGTCAAGGAATACATCGCCGCGGGCGACGTTTATCAGGTTAACATTGCTCAGCGGTACAGCGTACCTTCCAAAGCAGACGGATTTTCACTTTTTCAGAAGCTGCTGCGCACAAATCCTTCTCCGTTCGCCGCCTACCTTGAAGGCGAAGGATTCTCGGTGGCAAGCTGCTCACCGGAGCGTTTCATTCATTACGACAAGGCAACGGGTACTATTCACACCCGACCGATTAAAGGCACGAGGCCGCGCGGCAGGAACCCGGAGGAGGATAAGCGGCTGGCGGAGGAGCTTCTTGCCAGTAGTAAAGACCGCGCCGAGCACGTGATGATAGTGGACCTCGAAAGGAACGATCTCGGTCGTCTGGCCCAGACCGGCTCGGTCCGGGTTTCTGAGTTTTGTGTGCTGGAGCCGTTTCCCACCGTTTTTCACCTTACCTCGACGGTGGAGGCTAAATTGAGGCAGGGGACGGGGATTGCCGGAATCCTGCGGGCCACTTTTCCGGGAGGATCCATTACGGGCGCTCCAAAAGTGCGCGCGATGGAGATTATAGACGAAATCGAGCCCGTGGCGCGAGGCATCTACACCGGGGCGATCGGATATCTGAGTTTTAACGGCCGCATGGATCTTAACATCGTTATCAGGACACTGGTCCTGACCGGCGGATATATACATTTCCACGTCGGAGGCGGTATCGTCGCCGATTCGGACCCGGAAGGCGAATATCAGGAAACACTGGACAAGGGGCGGGCCTTTTCACAGGTTCTTGGAATTGACCTGCGCGAGGTGAAGGAGCTTGAAGATATACGTTAACGGCGGCTATGTGAATGCGTCCGAAGCAAAGATCTCTGTTTACAACCTGGGATTTCTGGTCGGCTGCGGGGCTTTTGAAACAATGCGGGCTTACAAAGGCAAGGTCTTTCGCGCCGCAGCCCACCTGAGACGTTTGAACGACACCTGCGCCTTTATGAGCATCCCGTTCAAAGGAGAAAAAGAGTGGATGGATGAGGTTTTGGACGGTATCTTAAGCATTAACGGGATTTCTGCGGCGCGTGTTCGTCTGACCGTCACTCCCGGGGCGGATTACACACCATCAACCGCCCCCGACGTGGTGCTCACCGCCGTTCCGATTGACGACCTTCCATCGGACTTGGGCTGGCGCGCCTGTCTTTCAAAGACGGTAGTAAGTTCGCGGGACCCTCTCCTGCGGCATAAAACCACCTCGTACGCGGGAAGACTGCTGGAACGGAAGAGGGCACGCGGGAACGGATTTGACGAGGCCCTGTTTCTTAACGAAAAGGGTTGCCTGACCGAAGGGTCGGCGACCAACATATTTTGCGTGTCGGACGGCGTAATCCGTACCCCGCCTTCTTCGGAAGGACTGTTGCCCGGGGTCACACGGGCGGTGGTAAGAGAAATCGCCGCCGAATCGGGGATCCCTCTCGAAGAAAAGCCGCTTTCTCTGGAAGACCTCCGGCTAAGCGGCGAAACGTTCCTGACCAACTCCGTTATCGAGATAATGCCGCTCGTGGTTTTTGAGGGAAATCCCATAAGCAACGGCAGGCCGGGCCCTCTGACCATCCGGATTCGAGAAGCCTACCGAAGTCTGGTTAATAAGGAACTGGCCGTCGGCTCATAGAAATCTTTACGCACCGCCACGGATGGAAGACGGCGACGGCGAAATCGTTCTAACCTGAAGCTTCCGCCCATAGGGTTACTTGGGAGGCGACTATTCCCCTTGTCATCCGGCGCGACGATATGCTGCACACGGCTTTCGCGCTCTGCTTGCATCTCGCCGCCCAGCACTCAAAAACGACGGCCTATGTCTAAGACTTGGTGCATATTTGAGTGCCGGGTCAGCGAAACACTAAAAGGCTGAATAGTTACCTTGGGAGGCGGGTAGCTTGGGCGCGGTCCTTGCGTTGTTCGCAATGCTCTGCTGGGGGCTGGCTCCTCTGTTCGGCAAGCTGGGCCTGGTTTATATGCATTCCATTACGGCGTTGAGCATACGCACTCTAATTGCCGCAACGCTTATTCTGGGTTGGCAGACCGCTTTCGGGCAGCCACGATATTTTCACGCCATTCCGTTAAAAAGCTTAATCTTTATTGGTATTGAAGCGCTACTGGCGACTCTTCTGGGCGATCTGGCGTACTTCATGGCCTTAAAACGCGGGAATATAAATCAGGTAACACTTATCATGGCCTGCTCTCCTCTGGTGACGATGCTGTCGGCTTACGCCTTCCTGGGAGAACGGGCCACCGGCCTGCAAATAATGGGCGCCGTGTTAATCGTCGGCGGATTGATTCTCGTGGGACTCCAGCCCTTCAGTAGACAGTAGACCCTTTCACCATTTGATGCTCCGGTACGTATAACAATGGATAGTACCAGAGATTAAAACGGTAAAGGGTGATATGATGCCTGAAGAAATGCCGCTTGTTGAAGCGGTACGGGAATACGTTAATCAAAAAGTCGTTCGTTTTCATATGCCGGGACATAAGGGCGGGAGGGGAGCAGGGTCGGCAATAAAGGAATTTCTGGGGATGTCCGCTTTCTTAGCGGATGTGACGAACGTCCCCGGGATGGACGACCTGCACCAGCCATCCGGCGCCATTCATAAAGCTGAAGAGCTGGCGGCGAAGTTGTTCAACGCCGACAATTCCTACTTTTTAATAAACGGTTCCTCCTGCGGGGTGATGGCGCTGATTATGGCGGTCTGCAACCCCGGCGAAAAGATTCTGGTTCCAAGAAACATGCATCGTTCGATTTTGAGCGGGATCATTATTTGCGGCGCCCATCCGGTGTTCTTCCGTCCGGTTTATGACATCGACCTGTTTCTGCCCCTCGCGGTAAAACCGGAGACCATTCGCGATGCCCTAAAAGAACATCCTGATGCCCGGGCAGTTTTTTTGATAAGTCCGACTTATAACGGCATTACTTCCGATATAACAGAGATCGCCCATATCGTTCACGGGCATGGGATTCCGCTGGTCGTCGATGAGGCGCACGGGCCGCATCTCGGGTTCAACGAGTTGCTGCCCGATTCGGCGTTGCATGAGGGCGCCGATGCCGTGGTCCACGGGACCCATAAGATCTTGACCTCGTTCACGCAGGCCTCGATGCTTCATGTAAAGGGAGGTAGAGTGGACCGGGCACGTCTGGAGCAAAGCCTCAGGGTTATTCAGAGCACCAGCCCGTCGTATTTATTGATGGCCTCTCTGGATGCCGCCCGCGCCGATATGGCTTCGCGTGGACGGGATATGCTCGAAAGAGCGATATCGACGGCCGAAAACCTCCGCCGGCGTTGTAACGAGATTCCCGGACTGTTTTCTTTTGATCAAAAGTGGGCGGTAAACAAAGGAGCGGCGGGGCTCGACTCTACCAAGGTGACCGTTACCGTGAAAAACCTTGGGGTTACCGGTTTGTGGACCGAAAAATGGCTGCGGGATAATTACCGGGTTCAGGTTGAAATGTCCGATCCTCTGAACATCCTTGCCATGATTACGTCGGGGAATACGTCGGAAGATGTCGACCAGTTAATAAACGGCCTGAAGAACATCCCGGTGCTGAAGCGAAATTTTATGGAAACGGGGCCGCTTCTCCTAAGGATGACGCCGAACGCCGGCCAGCCTCCGGAAGCCCCTATGGTTGTCTCGCCCCGGGAAGCATTTTTCGCGCCTTCAATTCCGGTTTTACTTGAGGATGCAAAAGGCAGGGTGTCGGCGGAGACGGTGGCGGTTTATCCGCCCGGAATTCCCGCAATCTGTCCCGGAGAGGAGATAACCGCTGAGATAATAGATTACCTTGTGGTTGCGCGACGCATGGGAATGCATTTTCAGGGACCTAAAGACCCTAAGCTGGATTTCATACGGGTTCTCCGGGATCATTAAAAGAAAAATGATGAATGCGGAATGATGAATGATCCCTAAACTTAGAACTTAGAACTGTGAACTTTGAACTTTTTTCGGTCCGATCTCAATAACTCTGGGGCAGGGGTGATAAAAATCCGTTCCGAGATCTTGTTTCGATTTAATCCCGTCGGCGGTTTCGGTGATCAACCACGAATGAACAACCACCCCTTCCTGGCCGGGTAGAACAACTTTAACCGTTCCCGGAGTCAGAAGAGGATTGTGTCTGGTTTCAGTCCAGAAGGGAGACCGGCTGAGGGTTTTATGCTCCCAGGTAACCGGTAAAGGGTGCTTTTGACCGTAAAAGGCGATGTAAAGGGTATCCCCGACCATTTTGGCCCATATAAGAATCGGTCCGTTGTTAGTGTTCTGAAAGCGAAAATCAAACACCCCGTAGGACACCGTTGCGTCCTGGCCCGGGGGGACGTAGGGGACGGTCATGGAATGCGGGTGACGTTCGATTATCCGAAGATTTGAAAGGACCGAAACGTTGTAAAGAAGCGAGGCTATCTTGCATACACCGCCTCCAACCGATGATATTATCCGGCTGCCGGCATACATGGGGCCTTCTTTGAAACCTCGTTCCTTGGTATAAGGTCCTATCCGGTTATTCTGGGAAAACACCTCTCCCGGCATGACGATCATCCCGGCGAGCATGTCCGCGGCAAGGCTGATGTTGAACCTTTCAGCCAGAATGGGCTCAGGAAGGCTGGCGCGGTAGGCGGCGATAAGAACGGGTGTATTGTACATCCTTTTTAGTTCATTAACCCTGGTGTCCCGCGCCCAGGGGAGAGGTTCTCCGACAGGTCCGTTAGGAGGACTTTTAACGCTGGCCGGTGTCGTCTTGGACGCGGCATCTTTTCTCGAAAGATCGTTATTAATAAAATGCTTCCGAGCCTCTCCATCACCTGTCCAGGAGTGTGAGAAAAAAGGCTTCCACTGCCTGCTTCCACCATATGCCGCGAACGATATCAACAGAACGACGGCTAAACCAGCTGCCAAGGACCATTTTTTTAACAATGTTTAATGCTCCTCTCAATTCAGCACCGGCATGTATCTAAAGAATCCACACGACGAATATAAATTTCCCTTTCACGGTGTCAAAGATGCGCCGCCGCCCATTACGTAAACGTGGGAAAAAGCGGCGAAATGCGTTGTCACAAAAAACCTTCCGGCGGGTTTTACGAATCGAATACGGTATAAATCTTTTCAACTCGAAATAGAAGGGAGTCCTACATGTCGCGTTAAGCGGCGACACGAAGGATGGGAATATATACCCTTGAGAGTAGAGCAAGGAAGATTGGCAAGGAAGGGCCGGACAATTGGGAAGTGAGAAGTGGGAAGTTGGAAGTGGATTCTCGAAGGAATTCGCTCACAAGATCTAACCTCTCATCTCCCACCTCTCAAATGCCAAGCTGACACAGCTATGCGAAGATGATCGCGGCGCCCGGCAAGAAAAGTACTATTTTCGAGGGAGTTCCTCACGACGATCCAACGTCGCCACCGGGAATGAAAATAAATTGCTTGTGTTTCAGTTTTCGATAAGCGTTGAACTTTGAACGTTGAACGGACCCCATAAAGTATGTCAACATAAGGTTGAGCGTCTATTTTCAGAGGAGGAAAACCGTTCCTATAGCGATCAGGAGGTTTTTAAAAAATATGCGTCGAATTAATATCACATTTGTAAGTTATTATAAGTAATGCAAGTAAATATCATCCAAATAATTTAAAAACCCTGCCAGAATATAATAAAAAATTGGCCGGACAGGATTAGACAAACCAGACCTGGCACGCAGCGTATTTGTTCATCGCAAAGGCGTTTCGCGCCGGTGAGAGGTTGATCGCCGCCGCCCGACGACCCAAACGCTTGAATTGGTACGTTTCATAAAGGGGTGTGCGCTCAGATGACCGCTGGATAAAAAAACAGAAGGCTTATTTGCGGTGAATTACATGTTCTAATTCCGGTGGGAGGTTTAACATGCGTTTAATACTACGTGCGTTTATAATGTTTATTCTGGTCTTCGAAGTCTTTGTGCAGTATCCGGGCGCCGCATTTGCCGTTTCAGCAACAGGGGAAACGCTGACGGAGGAACAGGTGACCTCCGGAGTGACATTAAAAACGTTTACACAACAAAACACAGACGGACCGCTTAAGATCTACGTCTTGACGGTAGACCTCCGCAACCCTTATGTGCAATTGAAAACGTTGCTGGGGGGCTACAACGAAAGTTTTTCCGGAATTACGACGGTGCGCCAGATGGCGGAACGCGCAGGCGCGGTGGCGGCGATTAACGGCGATTTCTTTAATATGAGCGAAGGAAAGCCTCTGGGGACTCTTGTAAGGGATGGGACAGTGCTAAGCAGTCCCATGCTGCGCGCCGATCACTATTCGTTCGCGATGCTTCGGGACGGCGGTGCGCTGGTGGACCTGCTGCGCTTCTCGGGTACTGTTTCCGCCCCGGAAGGACTGTCGTTTTATTCACTCTCCGGAATCAATAAACCGTCTTACTGGGCGGTGGTTGACGGTCAATCGGTAAACTCGGATGTTTACGCGCTTCACATGTACACACCCGCCTGGGGATCAGTCAGCCGCGGCGCCACGGCGGCACAGGGCGATATCGTTGAGTTGGTCGTAGCCGGCGGGCTGGTCCGGGAAATACGCCAGGGAATGCCCGGCGTATCCATTCCCAAAGACGGTTACGTATTGCGGGGGCACGGGATAGCGGCGGCTTTTCTCCTTGACAATTTCCACGTCGGAGACCCGGTAACGGTCAACTACCGGATTGAACCCGGAAATAGCAACATCCTGTCCGCGGTAGGGGGACAGGCTTTGCTGGTGGACAACGGAAAGCGGGTAGAACCTTTCAGTCAGAACATAAAGGGCAAGGCCGCGCGATCAGCGGTCGGCTATACCAGGGACGGTGGGAGGCTGTGCCTCGTTGCCGTGGAACAGAGCGCGGGCAGTCGCGGTATGACACAGGAAGAGTTGGCTGATTTTCTGGCGGGGCGTCTCGGTTTATGGCGGGCATTGAATTTGGACGGAGGCGGATCGACAAGTCTTGCGGTAAGGCCATTGGGCGATTTTAAACCGGCGTTGTCAAACACCCCGGCCAAGGGAACCGAAAGAAAGGTGCCGGACGGGATCGGCATTTTCAGCACGGCGCCTCCCGGAACTCTGTCCGGACTGGTGGTGAGGGGGCCGGCGGAGGTGATAGCAGGCTTACCCTACAAGTACAGGGCGGGGGCGTACGACAATTACTTTAACCCATATGCCGTCGACGCCGGCGACATAACATGGAAGGTGGAAAAAGGGAAGGGAGAATTTTCGGGAGATGTCCTGACTGCGGGCTCGGGAGGCACTATTACCGTCACCGCCTCAACGGGCGGGATTACAGACAGTATGGATGTGAAGGCTCTCGGAATGGATGAGATAGAGGGGCTCGTTGTGTCGCCGGACCACATCGCAGTACCTCCAGGAGGACAGGAACAGGTCAAAGTTCAACTGCGCGGCAAAGACGGACGTGTCTGGACGGTTCCCGCACAGTGCGTAACGTGGTCGGGTCTCGACGGCATAGCGGAAGGTGTATTCAACGCCGGACAGGAAACAACGGCCGGCATAATAACAGCGCGGTTCGGCGGGTTTGAGGTTTCGATTCCCGTGGAGGTGGCCAATCCGGGCCAGGAGTTCCTGTGGCTGTCACCGGAGGGGAACGCCTTTAAACAGGGCGATTTCGATATTAAGGTTCCTCACGGGATGATTTCAACGAGTACGCCGGTCAGGGTGGAGGCTTATCTCTCGCCCGACGACCTGCCGGAAGGGTATACGCTTATCAACAGTTTTGCGCTGCTGCCGGTTGAATCGACCGCTGTGTCGGTATATTTCTTTACCAGGTTTACACCGACAGGCGTGGAAAGCGGACGCGTGGTCTTTTTCCGCAGGGGAACTAACGGCAAGTGGATCGCACAGCCGACGGTCGGCAGCGCCGCCGAATCGGTGGTAAGCCGGGTTTACGGCTTGGGTGAGATTGCTGCCGCCGTCCGTGAAGCGGAGGTCGTCGAACCGCCGGACATCGTCAATCACTGGTCAAGACCGGCGGTCAACACCCTTATGACGCGTGACATGGTGCACGGTTTCCCGGACGGAACGTACAGACCCGAAGAGGCGGTTACGCGCGCCCAGTTCGCGTCGATGCTGGCCAATGCCTTGGGTTGGGAGGAACCCGCTCAGGTCAGCCTCGGTTTTCGCGACGCGATACCCGAATGGGCGGCACCCGGAATCAAGGCCGCAGTGGCGCATGGAGTGGTATCGGGTTATCCGGACGGGCGGTTTATACCCGGCAAACGCATAAGCAGGGCGGAGATGGCCGCAATGATCGACCGGGCAATGCGACTTCAAGACGCGGAAGCAACGGTCTTCAGCGACCGGAGGTCCATCCCGGAATGGTCTGCTCAGGCCGTGAACCGCGCGGCCGCAGCGGGCCTGATGGTAGGCGACCGGGGGGTCTTCCGCCCGCTGTCCACGGCAACACGGGGGGAAACCGCCGCCCTTATGACAAAGGCGCTGGAATACTACACGCGGTGGTAGGAAGAAATTTAGTAGACAGAAAATAGAATCGGCGGCAATTTAATGCTTTTGCCGCGATCCTTCCGTGTACAGGATTCCTTTGCCCCAGTGGATTGCCAGAAAAGCGGTTATAATCCCGAATAACACGTTTTCTAATATAAGGGAAAAATTCGTGCCCAAGTGATGGGAGTGCAAATGCCCGGCGCCTATGTGAAAGAGAAATCCGAAAACCAGAATATAAATTAAGGCGATAGGAATGATAATCCCTTTTAACCACCAATAGTCCTTTCCCGTAAAATTAATGAAGTAGACTATTAAGATGCCGAAAAACGCCGCGGCAGACTCCCAGACCACGCCGCCTAAAAACATTCCACTCGGGGTTTCAGTCATTATTTTTGTAATAAACACGCCGGCGGAAAGCTGGAAAGAGTAGTATTCCACAAGGCCAAGCTTAACGAAACCCCAGTTCAATATTAACGGGGGAACAGTGGCGGCGATCCCGGAAACCGTCCCCAATGCCACCCTGTCTTTTAGAGCCATCTCAATCCTCTTCCTTACCGGGTCTAAAATAATCGATTAAGGTACGCCAGATTCCTTCTATACAAGTTTTTCATAGGGTTGACCAACCCAAAAGGTCGTAAACGATTCAATAACCGGATGCCGCTTCGATAAACTGCGAAAGGGCGACGACAACCGACGCCGCGGCTAAGCCGCCGGTGGCCGTTTTCGTATAGACCGTGCCCAGAAGCAAGAACCCAATTGACGTTCTGATTAACCGGTCGCGGTTACTCAGATTTTTCTCCCAATCAAGGTTCAACGTTTAAACCTCCGGAATCCATTTGAAAGACTAAGGCGTTTTTATAGTATTGCCCACATAATCCATAATATAATCGATGGGCACCGCAAGGCCGCGGTGTTCTTCACTGTCACGGACACTGCCGAAGACCACGGCAATCACCCTGCCGGATGCGTCGATAACCGGGCTGCCGCTGTTTCCGGGATGAACGGGGGTAAGGAGTTCCAGGACAGGCGCGGCGAAACCCGAAAGATGCAGCGTCCGGCCCAGAGTGCCGCTTATGGCGATATCTTTTATGCCCAGGGGGTTGCCGATCACGAATATGTTGTCGCCGGCATGCGCCTGCTTTGCGCTTCCCAAGACGGCCGCCGGAAGACCGGAGGCGTCGTTCAGGTAGATAACGGCCAGATCGTATTCCGGCTTACAGGCGTAACCTCTAACCTTGTAAACCCTGCCGTCTGGAAAGGAAACGACGATCCGAACGGCATCCTTAATCACGTGATTATTGGTAACGATCACCCCCATGGGGTCCGTATTAAACCCGGTGCCTTGCTTCTGCGACAAACCGGAGACGGCGGAACTTCCATTAGTCCTGTACAGGACCGTAAGCTGAACAACAGCCGGTCGAATCCCGCTGACCCTACTGTCCCGCGCGAGCTTTATCGAATCGAAGATGAATCCCGGCGGAGGGAAATATGATTTAGGCCAAGTGGTGGCGATAATGCCCCCGAGGAAAACGATGACCAGGAAGAGCGCGGTAAGCCGCCTGTTTCTGGTTGTTCTTTCCCTGTTACTCAATAGACGGCGTCTGCTCCGGATATGGAATATCCTCTTTTCCGGCCCAACTTTTCCATCCCGGGAAGGAAGTGCGGCGGAGCGCCGCTTGAATGCGACATGTTTCACGGTTGCGTCTCCTTGCGACTGGTTGATGGTTGTACGCCTTCTTAGCAGATTATATAACACCGGATTCTATAATAAGGAGGTTTATGATGCTCGCCGAACATGAAATGGAAATGACCCGGAAAACGAACGAACCTCTTTGTCTTGTCTTCTGCGACGTTGACGGGTTGAAGTCGATAAACGACAACTTCGGCCATAATGAAGGCGACGCCGCTTTGAAATACCTGGCGACAGGCAGAACAATAAATTCAAATCGAAGGGTTAAATAGAGGCGGACAGGTAAAAGGCCGGTCTTATCCGGTGAGGTGTTCGGATTATATTTTTGCATCCTATTAAAGTCGACGACTCTGATTCTACATTATCTCGCTGAGAATGAGCAAACTAAGCGTGAAGCATTTGATCCGGGGTGATTAAGGTTGGTCCTTCCGATCGGCAAAAAAACGCAGGATCAGAACGAAGTTTTAAGCGCTCAGGAAGCTTTTTCGCTGTGGGATATCCTGAAATCAAAGTACCTGCAGGTAGACCACCTGCAGATCTGGGAGAACTTTGCGCACGACAGGGATTTTAAGGTCATTCTGCGGCAAATAGTCAAGACGTACCGCCATAATGTCGGCATCCTGGAGAAAGAACTTAAAAGATACTCTATTATGGGCCCCGACCAGGCCCGGAGCGCAATTAACTCCCCCAGCAACCCCGAGATAGTTACCGATGAGCATATCGCTGAGGATATGTTTTTTTATCTCCAGGAGCACATAGAAAACCTTATGCGCGCAATCCGGACATCGACGACCAACGACCATGTCCGGTCGGTGCTGCGCGACATGTTGGAAAGAACCATAGCCCAAGAGGACGCTTTTTTGAAGTACATAAGGGTAAAAGGATGGATAGATCAACCGCCGCTTTATAAAAACTCCGCAGGTAATACAAACGAAAGAATATCCGGGGCCGAAGCATATCATCTGTGGGAACATCTGACCTTCAGGTATGACAATATACTTCAAACCCGGGTGCTGTCGTTGTTTATTCAGGACGGCGATTTTAAGATGGTTATCGAAACGGGCGTAAACGAATTAAAGAAACAGATTGATATCCTGGAAAAAGAGCTGAATCAATTCGGGATGCAACTGCCGAAGAAACCGACGGATAACCTGACATTCGTGAGAACGGAAGAACTGTGCAAGGACGATCACATATACCGGACCATTTTAATAGGGCTGCAGGGGGCGTTGACGGTACACGTCGCGGCTATCAAACAGTCGACATTAAACGACCGGGTAAGGGGCATCTTTAAAAACCTATTATTTCAGGAAATGGAATATGTGGACCGGTTTATCAAATACGGAAAGGCAAAGGGTTGGCTTAATCCCGAGCCCCTTTACCGTCCTTGAAATTCTTATTACACATGGGAAAAGCCTCAACTACCCTCGGATCGAAGTGTTTCCCCGATTGCTAACGAACAAAAAGACTTTACCCAGAAAAAGCAAAAATTCGTTTTTCGTGTGCTTGTACGTATTGACGACCAGGGTATAGAAGACCATAATCGCCACCGAAATAGCGAATGTCCCGGCAGCTGTGTGGAATAAAAGTGCTTGTTCTTGGCAGGGGTGTACAAAGCCATCAAGGTCAGCAGGTCCGGAATTAAAAAACCGGCGATTAGATTTTCAGGGAAAACAAAGGTTTTTATTTTGATTGAATCTGTCCAAAAAGCTTACGAAGTTCGGCGGGAACGCCGTGAGGAAGGTTTTAACCGGAAAAGCATTGAATAAGAAGCATTGAGTGAGGGATTATTAGAGGGTTGGAATACCGGCGAATAGATTTTAAAGCGTCATTATAATACGGAGGGTGCAGACTTGCGGAGAGTTATGTTTGCGGTAGTCATCGCCCTGATAATAATCATCGGGACGGGAGTCTATCTGAAAGGGTATGATTTACGCTCACCCGCACAGTCCAAAAAGAAACCGACGGGTCAAGAACAAGCCCCCCAAAAACCGCCGCCGGAAAAAATAATCGAACCTCCGAATGACTTTGTGATTATACAGGAATACATTCCCTCCGTAAGGGTCGAGCTCATTTACTTCACAGAGAACAATTTCACAGGGAAAAGGCTGTACGACAGCCCAGTGGCTTACTTGCGCAGGGGAACCGCCGATAATCTGAAGAATGCGGCGGACGAAGTCGCCGCACGCGGTTACCGGCTGAAAGTCTGGGACGCCTACCGGCCGCCGAGGATACAGTTCAAAATGTGGGAGTTCGTTCCCGACGCACGCTTCGTGGCCGATCCCCACGGGGGGTATTCCTATCATTCGCGGGGATGCGCTGTGGACTTGACACTGATAGATCAGGACGGGAAGGAGCTTGATATGCCCACCGGATTTGACGACTTTACGCCCAAGGCGGACCGTGACTACAGCGATGTCAGTGCCGTGCAGGGCGCCAACGCCGGGTACCTCGAGAAAGTCATGGTTAGGAACGGTTTTACATCAATCCGGACCGAATGGTGGCATTTTGTCGACCGCGAGAAAGAAATATACGGCGTCGCCGAGGACGTTTACCTGGAAGACACGGTTCCGCGATATTGAATCGGCAGGAGAGTTTAACCGTGATATCTTAACCATTGGCGCTCGGTCAGCCATTTAACCGCAAGCCAGCCCCGGCTTGACGGAAACATTATAAAGTTGGGCTTACGTCGATAGATGTCGCCTGCCATTGCGAACGCCGTATCCCCTGCGTCAATAACACAGCCGGATTTCCCGCCGAAAAGACGTTTAGGCTCATGGCCTAAGAGCCGGGCCGCAATGTTATCCGCCGCCACCAGCCCTTGGAAGTGGGCGACCGCTCCGGCCTTATAAAGGGTGTGACCCGAAGGAAGTCGCACTTGGTTAACATCCCCGATGGCGTATATATCGGGAAAGCCGGTACGCAGGGTGAGAGGGTCCGCCGCTACCCAACCGGATTCGTCCGTCATGCCGCTTTTCCGTACAAATTCCGGACAATGATGGCGCGGGATGTAGAAAAGCAGGTCGAAGTTCGCTGTTTGGCCGTCCGAAAACCTTAAAAGTTTCCTTTTTACGTCGACGGATTCTAAATGCCGGTCGCAGTGAAGCTGTATTCCGCGCTCGGAAAGAGCTCGCATGATGTAACGGGACGGACGTATCCCGGTATTTTCAGAAGGCGTCGTCTCGGGGCTGTATACGGTGATGCTTATATTACCCCATCGCCCCCGGCGTGTAAAAAAGGAGCGAAGAATGAGGGCGGCTTCGTAAAGCGCCGGAGGACACTTAAAAGGAAGGGCTGCCGCCACCAAAACAACTTCACCCGACTCAAGTTTTTCGACGGCTTCCCATATCTTGAGCGCTCCGTCCGGCGTATAAAGGTTGAAACCGGACTTTCCCAGTTCAGGAGGGTCGGGAATACTTGCATCTGCGCCTGCCGCGAGAACCAGTACGTCGTACGAAAGCTTATCCTTTTCCAGACGGATCTGCCGGCGATCGGCATCAACCGCAGACAAGCGGTCGATGACCACATCCACCCCGGCTCCGCGCAGATTGGCGATCGACCGGGAGAGATCACTAATCTGCCTGCGTCCGACCATCAACTGAAGGAATGAAGGTTGGTAAAAAACCTCCGCTTCCTTTTCCACCAGGGTTACTTTATGTTTTCCGGAAAGCCTTGCAGCCAGACTTCGCGCTGCCGCCGCGCCGCCGGTGCCGCCGCCGACCACTACGACATTCGCCATATTTCATGTCCTTTATTATGGAGTTTATTTATATTCTTACCTTTCAGCGGAAAACCACACCGAAAGACGAAAAAATAAGCGCTTATTTTTCTTTGTGGGAGTATTGAGTAGGATAAATAACCATAATGAAGCTTATTATTTATTATTAGTGATATAACATGTAATATCGTCTTAATACGTAGTGATGCCAAGTAGTAAGCGGGTATTATATCAGTTGTGAAGATATGGGGTTGACTGTTATAATTATCTGCCGGGTAAAAATGGCAACATATACCGGGAGAAGGGGAATCGAATGGAAGGTAGTGCGCCGTTGGCGGTATGTTTTGATTTCAGCGGTGTGATTGTGGACCACAAAGACAAAAAATTCATTCCGGGGGTGGAGGCTCTTATCAAGAAACTCCATTCGAAGATGCGGCTTATGGCGATTATCAGCAGGTTCCCGCCGCGGGTCGTGGAAGGTGAATTGTCCGGACTGAAACGCTGCTTCAAGGAGGTTTACCACGCCTTGAAAAGGTCCAAACTGGACTGCGTGCGGGAGTTTGCGATGGTTTACGGGATCACCGACCTCTCGAAAGTGGCGTTTGTCGACGACAAGCCGGAAAATCTGAGGGCCGTGGCGGCATCGCCGGTTCGCACAATCGGTTTCCGCGGGAGCGGCAAGTATGATACGGCCGCTGCCTGTAAGGATATCGGCATACCGTACGCGGAAAACGTACATGAGCTGAGCAGGCTGCTCGGGTTGTAGCGGTTTATAACCGGCGATTCAAACGCTTGCATCGCGGTTGAGAAACCATTATAATAATTGTTGCGGACAGCGGGTCGGAGTGGCGGAACTGGCAGACGCGTACGTTTGAGGGGCGTATGGTTAACACCGTGGGGGTTCAAGTCCCCCCTCCGACACCAGTAGAAATGTGCAGCGAGGAATTGTCTCCTCGCTTTAGTTTTTCCTGGAGGTAAAGCGGGTAGAGTGTAACATTTACTATGCCAGTATCAGAGTCCAATTCCATATGGCGTATATAAGTTTTAAAGAGGGTTCTCTTTTGCTCGTTAGTGCCGGATTCAAATACCTTTCTAGTGTTCGAGAAGAATTCACGAGCTTTTTCGGGATCAATAGTCAAAGGGACAGGGCGTTTTTGATTTAAGCTTTCCAACTTGTCAAACAGCTGAATTCGTTGGGCTTTCAACCTTTCAATCCGTTCATTACAGATTTGGGCATCAAGGCCGCCGTAAAGGGCTTCAAAGGTGAAATCAATTTTCTTTTCAATTGATCGAAGTTCGTTTTCTATACTGGCAATTGATTTATGGTATATTTCGATATTACTTTGAATTCGGGAATTAAGCTTTTTAAAAAGGTTCTCAACAGACTCAGGAGTACCGAAGGTGTTTTCGATTATAGAAATCAGCTTACTTTCCAGTGAATGGCTGTTGACGCGGGCGGCATTATTACAGCCGATGCTGCCTTTGTAGTGATGATTGCCGCAGCAGTATTTACCTGCGTGATGAATGGAACGAGAAACACCTATCATATTTCCTGAACAACGCTTACAAGTGAAGAAAGGTTTGCCTTCTAAGTTTAGTCCAGTTAAAAGCCAACGGCTGTCATAACTACGCGCGGCCGGTGTACGCGGTTGTCTGGTCAACGAAACAGCAAGAGCTGCTTTAACTTCCTCTATGGAAAGAATGGGAGGGTGTGCATTAGAAACTTCAACCCACTCACTTTTATCTTTATAGCGCTTACCCTTGGTATTATGATCTTCTTTATTCCAGTAGTAGATGCCGGTATACTGCATAAGCCTATTCTCACGAATCATTTCAACGAGGGTGGAGGTTCCCCAGGGCTTGCCTTCAGGACCGGGGATATTAAGAGAATTAAGCCTATCCCTAATTCGTTTATAAGAAAGACCTTCACCAACTCGCCAGTCAACAACAATTTGACGAAGTATCGGAGCAGTTTTAGGATTAACTTCCCATAGGCACTTATAACAGTCCTTACCTCTACGATCTTTTCCGACGTGAACGCGCTTCAACTTATAACCGAATGGAGCTCGACCGCCGTTTTTATAGCAGTAACCAGTTTCGGGATCGCGTTTCGAGGCGTTTTCAGACATGCCTTTTCGAACATGAAAAGCGGTTACCATTGAGGAAGTCATGGCCATAGATTCGTCGATAGCTTCCCGCCAAATACCATCAACGGTCTGGGTGTCGTAAGGGTTAGTAACGGAGGTTACAGTTACCCCGTATTTTGAAAGCTCATATTTAACGGTGTACGATTTGTATTTATTCCTAAAAAAACGGGAAGTGTCATGTACCAATATTTTAGACACTTCAGAGGCAGAAATCGCGTGTTGAATTAAAGCTTTAAAGCCAAAGCGCTTACCTTCGTCGTGATAAGCTGATACTCCTTCATCAACGTATTCCTTAACGATAACCATTCCGTTATTTTCAGCGTAAGCCCGTATTGCCTTGAGTTGTGCCGGTATTGAAAGATCGGCTTCTGCCTGTTCAGGCGTGGAAACCCGGGCGTAAGACAACGCTTTAATAAGAGACATTCTATTTCACCAGCCTTTCCAGCTTTGAGATTACAATTGCTCGGATATTGATCGTAAAAGATTCAGTTTTATCAAAGGTTTTAGACGGAGATACGTTTTTAAACTGGACCAATTCCAACATTTCTGTATCACCACGTTCTGCTATAACCCAATCTTCAGGTTTTGGGGGCGTAAGATTCTGAGACGTTTTACGCCAAAGAAGGGGTATAACTCTGATAACCGTTTCAGGTTTATACCACTTGCAAACGTAATAATTAAGAGTACCTTCGGATTCGTTAAATTCCCGTATGGCAAAATGATGGTCCTTGCCTATATCTACCGGAACAGGTATAAGAGAGAATAATTCTTCAATCGGAGAAACATTTCCGTCTTTGATTTCGTAAAGCACTTCAATAAAAAAAGCATCCGAAAACCTCTCAATAGCGGTTTTTAGCGTAGCTTGGATTAATGACGGGTCCTCAACGCCAGGGCCTAAGAAGTAATGGAGTGGCTTGCCTAAAACCCTTGCGAATTCTTGAAGGATGTGAACAGGTATTTGCCTTATGCCTGATTCGTAATTGGAAACAGCCGAGGAAGTTAAACCTATTCCCTTTGCAAGATTCGCCAAAGTACAACCGGATTGCTCGCGGGCGTTTCTCAACCTTTCGCCGATAAATTTGTAATATCGATCAAGAGCTTCTTTGTCCTCCGGCATTTTGGGTCTTACCTCAAAATCATCAGTTTCATTATAGAATTCCTCAGCCATTATAAATACCCCCGACTCGTATAGTAATGTGTACTATTTGACACGTAACGTTAATTTCCTTCTTGGCAGAAAGAAAATTTTGGAGCAAAATAAATGTTAATATAACTTCACATTATGTTAAGGTGCGAAATGATTAAACAAAAAGGGAAAGCGGTTATAGTTTGCCGGATAAGCGAATGCGAAAATGGAATTTTGAAAACTATTAATTCCATTCGAAGGAATACGCTTGTCGAAATCGCTTTTAGAACTCTGAGCGGACGAATAAACGACAAATTGAAATCTGAGGAGAAAAGCGGTTAATTGCCGGCAGATAACGCGGCAGGGGTCCTGGGGGTACCCTCCGCGTTGCTGCCGGCGTCAAACGATATTACGGAGGGTAGAGCATGTCGGATAATTGGCGGGATGAGAGGCGTAAAGTCTGGGGTATGTTGCTGGATCTGAAACGTCAGATTAAAGAGCTTGAAAGATACCTTGGAGTTGATCAAAAAAGAAAAAGTGTGAGAATACCGGAGCAACCCGCTAAGCGGGCCGGAGCGTAGCGAAGGGCCTTTACATGGGGAAGGCCCTCTGATACCGTCCACCAGGCGGCCCCGGGGGGCGCAGCCAACCGGGGAGGTAGGGCCTGGGGGACAGGGGGCCAGGGGTCCCCGTGTCAAGGCTTGCGAAGGTTCGGAAAATCGGCGCCCAGCAAACATATAACATGCTGGGCGCAAATTACATTCAAGAAGGGGTGAAAGCCTTGTTAATACGGGGAATAGACACATTAATTTTCGGATTGGATATTGAAAACTACAAAGGGGAATTGGGGTACATACTTAAAAAGTTCGATGCACTAAAGGAAGAAGCGCAAAAAACAGGGAAGGAAATAATTATAGAATTGAATGGAGTAACCCTTACTGTGGAACCGAGCGGAATGCCTTTTTACCGTTACAGACTAACCTGTAACGATTGGATTATTGGTTTTAGTGAAAAGCCGGTAAATATAAATCCAGACATTAAAGTTAGGTTAATATCGGGGTTTTTATGGTCTTACGGTTATCAGGGTGCATATGAGAAGTTTCTTGATTGGTTTGACTTTTTCGGCGTAAAAATTCTTAAATCTAAAATAACAAGGCTGGACATTTGCGCCGACACCGATAAAGTTCGGTTTGTAGAATCAGATAGAGAAGGTTTTGTAACGAGGGCAAAGTCGCATTGCAGACACCATGTTACCGAAGAACATTTTGAAGGAAGTACATTTACTGGTTTTTCGATAGGTAGCGGCAAGCCACTACTGGTAAGGATTTATGATAAAAGCAAGGAAATAAGAAAATCAGGTAAGGAATGGTTTAAGGATATTTGGAAGGATAAAGGTTGGGATGGTGAAAAAACAGTATGGAGAGTTGAGTTTCAGTTAAAGAGAGAAGTTCTTAAGGAACTAGGCATTAGCAGTGTTGAAGATGTCTGGGGGAAAGAAGATGCCTTATGGTCATATTTGACTACGAAATGGCTTCAGCTAAAAAAAGGTTCGGGGAAAAACGTTTCACGATTGCCGGATAAAAGCAAATGGAAAGTAATTCAAAAGGCTGAAATAATAAAAGAAGTTTCTCCGTTGGTTAGAGAAAAAGTTCTAGAAGGAGACTTGAAGCGTTTACTGGACCAAGGAGGCGGGATTTTGTTATCCATAGGTGCACTTACAAAATCAAATTGTATAGAAGAAGCTTTAGAAAAATTAAAAGCGTGGCAAGAAGGTAAGTTAATTGCCGAGGGTGCGAATTTTAGAGGGAAGGTAGAGTTGAGAAGAACTAAATTTATAAGGTAAAGGATTGGAATTAATTACTTATTAGAAGGAATTAGAAAAAAAGTGTCGTAGATTCATACTCAGTGAGAAGCTAGACCAAGAGTTTAAAATAATGAGGGGAAATATGATTGAGATAGAGTTAAAAAAGATAGAACAAATATTGACGCTAAAAATTAAATCAGCCCCTGATGAAGTGAAGAAGTCATTTCCCAAAGTCCTTCAAAAAAATCCTCTTTATTGGATAGCTTTTAGCAGCGATTCATTTTTTTCTTTAATATTCTTAAACGATATTTACAAAAATATAACTCTGGATAGGATGAGTAAGAGACTCGATTCTTTTCCGGGTTTGATTTTAGATTCCGAGAAAAAAGCGCCTGCGGCAATTAAGATTGATAATTCTAAATCTATGTGGGTAGGTAATTGTACTGTTAAAAACATGTACTCATTTGATCTTGGTAAAGATTCAACGGTTATTTTAGAAAACCATTTGCAATACGTAAAGTTTAATAATTCGGAGGATTATGAATATAAAATTGACTTAGCTTATATAATTTCTTTTGGGAATGAAATTAACGTAAGTAACTTGCCACAGTATTTTGAAGAATTATTGACTTATTCTATAATGAAATGGAGGCAAGAACATGCCTCCAAGTCTTGAATTGTACAATGAATTAAAAAATATGATAGAAGATACCATAAAAAGGGAAAAGGAATGTGGAGAATATCTTAAACATATTCCAGAATTCTTATTCAATGAAACATTTAAAAGGGTTGTTTATAGTGATATAGAATATAGGGGTAACACAGGCAATGCTGATTTTGTTATATCCGCAGAAGTAATCACTTCTTCGGGAATATCAACGGTTAAAGCATACGTATATGAACTTAAGGCACCGCAATGCTATATTTTTGAAAGAGATAATAATGAGCGTTTAAAACCTTCGAAAGATTTGATAAGCGCTGAAAACCAATTAATTAATTATCATGATGAAATGAGGTCGAGCGATCAATTCAGAGATAAATATAAAGTCATGCACCCAGATAATGTTTGTATAGGAGGAATTATAATTGGTTGCAGTCGATTCCATGTAAAAGGAAATTATCCTGAAAGCAAGAAAGAGGTACTTTATGAAGGCGCATGTCGAATCAGAGATCACTATTTTTATAGAAGTTGCCCCATGAAGTTGATAACGTGGGATATGATATTGCGACAATTCATCCCCAGGAAAGAAATTGTGTCAGAGACAATAATTGTTCGACCTGTAGAATTAAAATGGTCTGTTACAGGACCAACTATTATTACAGGGTCTACTTGATCTAATAAGATAACTAAAAGCCGACACCATAGCGACAGCACAGTGTCAGGGAGATAAACCCTGGTTTTTTTATTTTTGCGATTAAGTACGGATACGGGCCGTAAGGTATCAAAAGTATTTAGTAATTTCCGGCATTATGAAGGATATTTGATATTAACGTAGTAATCTATGGCTTAATTTAAAATATTTGAGGTGTTTAGATGGCTAATAATTCTTTTGATGCAGAAATATTTGATTTTTCTAAAAGAGTAAAAGCACTTAAGGAGTCATTGCCATTTGTTAAAGTATTTATGCAATTTTATGCTGAGCAAACAAAGAAAGCATATAAGGCTTTTCTTATGAAACATAATATAGAAGAAGGTGAAATTATAAATAGTATTATTAAATTAAAACACGAAGAAATTAATATATTTAGAGAAATAATAAAAGCGTTAAATAATGCAAATATAACAAATAGTGTATTGCCACGTAGTTTTATAGTATCACTCGTTAGTGTTTTTGATGCTTATATAGGGAGATTAATCAATGTAATGTTTTGCGAAAAATCCGAGCTATTCAAAACACTGGAAAAAACTATAAGTTGTTCGCAAATACATGAATTCTCAAGTATAAATCAAATAAAAGAATACATAATAGAAAACGAAATTGAGAACGTTTTAAGGGAAAGTCATGATAAACAGATTGGTTGGCTAGAAAGGAAATTAAATTGTCCTTTAAGAAACTTAGACGCGTGGAAATATTTTATTGAAGTGACAGAAAGAAGAAACTTATTTGTTCATTGTGACGGAATTGTTTCTTCGCAATATATTTCAGTTTGCAAAAAGCATGGAGTAGGCATTGGGAAGGATGTCAAGGTTGGGAAAACATTACTTGTTTCTCAAGAATACTTTACAAAAGCATGCGAATACATGCTTGAAATGGGTGTTAAACTAGGTCATGTAATATGGAGAAGATTACTGCCCAATAGTTTAAAAGATGCAGATAGTAACCTTAATAATATTTGTTATGAAATGATTAGAGATGAAGAGTATGGAATGGCAATAACACTACTTGAATTTGCAACCTCCGTAATAAAGGAATGGTATTCTCAAGAATCTAAATTAATGTTTATTATAAACAAGGCCCAGGCTTATAAATGGCTTGGAAATCAGAAAAAAAGCAAGGAAATATTACATGAAGTAGACTGGAGTGCATGTGCAGATAAATTTAAGTTGGCTAATTATGTGATAACGGATGACTATGAAAATGCGAAAGTAATAATGGAAAGAATAAATTTGTCCGGGGAAGTCACCGAAGAGAATTATAAAGAGTGGCCATTATTTAAAGAATTTGTTAAAACAGAAATATTTAATAAAACATACAAAAAAATATATGGTGAAGAATTCCATGAAGAAATAGAAGAAGTTGCTGCTACTAAAAATGATGGCTAATTATGTATTTAGTGTTGGATCAGAGAAGCCGATTATAACGAAATTTCAACGTTCATCTCAGCCCAGTTCGCTCCTCCGACACCATAGTGATTACCACAAAGTCAGGGAGAAAAGACCTGGCTTTTTTGTTTTTGCTACCGGGGCATGGTGCAAGGAGAATGAGAAAGGAAAGATACTTCAGAGTTGATTTGGAGAAAAAGGAACAGGAATTCCGAGAAAAACTCGCTTGTCGTTGTCCCGCCGGATAGCTGTGCTCCGAGCCGACGGCGACATCGGCTAGCCTCGGAGCGAACGACGGCCCGCGTATAGAGCCTGATATTAATGACTAATTTTTATCTGGTTGATAATAGAAATAAGTCTTCCTATCTTCCGTAATTCCTTTCTTACATACGGCACGATGTGCGCGCCTGTTCGCTTAGCCGAGTCTTCGCCGTGTCGCGTAAGCGGCCCTCCGGCAAAGCTATCCTTGCGGGACAAACGCCAGCCAATAACTTAAAACTGAAATGTTAATAAGTTAGGTGCCTGGCACCACCTCCCTTACATTAGTAGGAAGATGTCTGGGGAAAAGAGGACGCATTATCGCATTATGGTCCTATTTGAACACGAAATGGCTTCAGGCTTCAGATAAAAACAGGTTCGGGAAAAAATGTTTCACGATTGCCGGATAAAAGGAAATGGAAACTAATGCAAAAAGCTGAAATATTACAAGAAGTTTCCCCGTTGGTTAGAGAGAAAGTTTTAGAAGGAGACTTGAAGCGTTTACTGGATCAAGGAGGCGGCATTTTGTTATCTATAGGTGCCCTCACAAAATCGAATTCTATAGAAGAGGCTTTAGAAAAGTTGAAGGGGCACGAGGAAAAAAAGTTGGCCATTGAACGTGTGGATTTTATCAGTAAAATAAGGTCCAGAAAACTAAGATTTCTTAAAACAGAAATTAAACCTAAGTGTTAGATACTTCATATCCATGAAGGTTTTATTAGATGCTTATTTAAATACTGTGATAATCCATCAAGGTCTGGAAATAAAGAAAACCTGTTGATACGATTTATTCTTAAAAATTGCAGTGCGTCTTCTCGAACGGATATATCAAAATCAATAGGCTTAAGATAACCGGTATTAACCAGTTCACCATTAAACTCATCTTCTAGATTATTGCAAGCATTACCTTGAATTACAAAAACACTTTGCTGTACTATGATGCGAGTATTGGTTTTAATGGGGTAAATTGCCATAGATGTGTTGTCTGATGAGGTTAGAAAAATGTCAGGATACGCGAAAGTTTGAGAAGAAGGCAAAATAATCTCCTCCCTCTTAATGGACAGAAGGTTCAGCTTAGGAGCATCTAACATCCATATTCGAGATGTACCATTTGTCCATTTATCGGTAGCAAAAAACAAAGCAACGATGAAACTTTCAGTCCAATCAAGTAATCGAGTCGTTAAACCGTGATGTTGCATTGAATAAAGCAAATTCCACCCAGACTCATTACCGTGAAGTAAATTGCCGTGAATTTTGTAATATCGATATAATTGTTCTTCAAGCTGAAGATAGTCCTTTAAATTATCAAGACGTAATCGAAAAAGGCCGGAAGTTAATTTGTAGGACGAATTTGATAAACCCCGAAACCATACTGTTCCGGAAGATTTACGAACAAAATCATCAACAGAGTTCAGAACATTAGCCCAATCATTGGTAAACACTTATTTCACCTCTTTTATAAAATAGCACGAAAAGTATTAAATGTTAAGAATATTAAGGCATTGTGAATATTAAGGCATTGGATATATAACTCTTACTGCAATACTCTTTGTATGTTAATATTATTTCGAGGTGGTATTATGACGGGGGAGAAAATTCGATTATCCGCAATATTAGTCCTTCAAGGAAAATTTAGGTTTTACGTTGTGTCCATGCCTTCAGATGTTTTGAGAGATACGTGTTTTACGATAACTCGCGAAGATGATCCAATCGAGGGATTCCAACGAAGATTAGATCCAAACCGCGCAAATGATATAGCCAATTATATCGACAAGGGTGTCGGTTCTATACCTACCGCAATAATTGTGTCGGCACAAGAACAGACTGATTTAAAATACAATTCAAAGACAAAAACAATATCATTTAAGAACCAAAAGAAAGCATTTATAATTATTGATGGACAACACAGAGTATGGGGTTTTACATTAGCAAAGAATTCTATTAGAGTGCCGGTAGTTATATATGAAGGACTTACGCGGGTAGAAGAAGCACAGTTATTTATCGATATTAATGTTAATCAAAAACAAGTTCCAGATTCTTTGCTTTTAGACGTAAAAAGGCTATTGCAAAGAGAGACAGACGAGGAAAAGCGATATAGCGAATTATTTGACATGTTTTACGCTGACCCAAATAGTGTTTTAAGAGGTCATTTGGTAAGAGGTGAGAATAGACCTGGAAAATTATCAAGAATTATGTTTAATAAGGCTATTGCTGATTTGCTAAGAAGTGAATTATTGAAAGTGCCAAATAAAAAATGTTTTGATATCATAAATAATTACCTTAAGGCTGTCCAGCAAATTATTCATGAAATTGAACCAAAGGCAAGAGGCATAACAAAAGCAGTAACATTCCAGGGAATGATGGCAGTATCACGATACGTAATTGAGAAGACGGTTAACAAACACGAGAAATTAACTCAAGATGCATTTTATGATATTTTAAAAGAACTAAAAAACAATATATCGAAAGAAGTAATTTTAAGGCCAGGAAATTCATATAGAAAGTTTTCAGATAAAGTATTAGAAGCACTTTCAAGACTTTATATAGAACCGACTATTATTACAGAGGAATAGAAATCATAAAGAAATTTTAATATTCATCTCAGCCCAATTCCCCCCTCCGACACCATAGTGATATCAAAAAGTCAGGGAGAAAAGCCCTGGCTTTTTTGTTTTCAATAAAATATAGTCTACTTTTAGCGTTCTTGGCGTCTTGGCGGTTAGGTCGTAGTATGGTGAGTTTTGACAGCTGTGCTCCGGGGCGCGCGGAGAAGGAGGAGAATTATTAATAAAGTGGAAAACTGATTATGTGTTTAATTACTTTTGAAGGGAGTTCTTAATTTTATGACTGAAAAGGATAGTCCGAACGACCAAATATCCGTTTCGTTTCCGGAGGAAAGCAAAGGCGGAAACTATGCGAATAATATGATTGTACAGCATACGCAGGAAGAATTCATTTTGGATTTTTTAATGATCGCGCACCCGGCAGGCAAGGTAGTGTCGAGGATAATCCTGAGCCCCGGCCATATAAAAAGAGTCGTGGAGGCTTTAAGAATCAATATCGAGAAATACGAAAGCAAGTTCGGCGCGATAAAGGCGGCGGAGGAACCAACCGGTAATTATCAAATGTAGATATTCCGCCCGCACGGCGCCGCAGCGATGCAACGGGCCAGGGAAACAGAAACCCCGGCTTTTCATTTTGATTTACAACCGTCCGCCTGTTTTTGGTTGACAAGTTTTGAACAGTTCTGTTATTGTTTTTGCGGCTGCTCGGGTTTTGAAAGAAGAATGTAAATAAGGACCCGTAAGCCTGTAGCTTAGAAGCAGAAGCATACCATAAACGGAGCGCAACGAGAAGTGATGCAGTGCAAGGAAGCGCTCCGACGGGCGGGCCGGAGCGTACTGAAAGCGTACGTGAGGACACGGACGGCGGAGACTGACGAAGCAATGCGTTGCTTATCGTTGCGCCCCTCGAAAAAGAACTACATTATTAAGATAGGAGTGAGGATGATGGACGACCTGAAGAAGATGTACCGGACGGTTATGGCGGACCATTTCCCGGATGACATGACGATTAGTTTCGGGGACCAGAAACTGGTCTATCGGAAAAGGACCTGGAAGATACCGGACAGCTCCGGCGTTCTTGTGGAGACCGGGCTGCGTTACGGTGAGAATCCCGGTCAGGAAGCGGCGCTTTACGAGCTGACAGGTGGAAACCTGATCTTGGGCGAATGCCGTTTTATCGAGCCGGGTAAGGGGCTGGTCAGCGCGATAACGGAAGAGGATATGGTTCAGGCCGGAAAGCATCCCGGTAAGACCAACCTGACGGATGCCGACAACTCGCTCAATATTCTCAAGTTCCTGACCCGCAGGCCCGCCGTGGTCATCGTCAAGCACAACAACCCCTGCGGCGTGGCTTATGGGGACACCTTACTGGAGGCGTACCTGCGGGCGGACCGCGCCGACCGTATCGCCGCGTTCGGCGGCTGCGCTGCGTTTAACCGGACCATGGACAAGCAGACGGCGGAAGAGGTGGCCAAACATTACCTGGAGGTGGTGGTGGCGCCCGATTACGACGGCGAGGCCGTGGAAATCCTTAAGAAACGCAAAAATCTCAGGATTATCCGTATCAACCGCATGGACCGTCTTGAGGAGTATTGGAAAATGCGTTTCGTTGAGTTCAAGAGCCTTACGGACGGAGGCGTAATCGTCCAGCAGTCCGCCGTCAACACGATCCGGACCAAAGAGGACCTGCAACCGGCACAAGCCGTGTACAAGGGACAGGAATACCGGATAAAGCGCCGGCCGACGGAACGGGAGTATGACGATATGTTGTTCGGCTGGGCCGTGGAACAGGGCGTGACCTCCAATTCGGTGCTGTACGTCAAGGACGGGGTGACCGTGGGCATCGGCACCGGGGAACAGGACCGGGTCGGGGTGGCTGAGATCGCGGTATTTAAGGCTTATACCAAATATGCCGACGCGCTTTGCTTCGAAAGACTCGGGATACCTTACAAGACCCTCGAACTTGAAATCACCTCAGGAAACAGAAAGGCTTCGGAAAAGGAAGAGATCGACCGGCAGACTACAGAGGACCATGCGGGTCTTATCGGCGCGGTCATGGTTTCGGACGCCTTCTTCCCGTTCCGCGACGGAGTGGATGTAGGAATAAAGGAAGGCGTTTCGGCGATTGTTCATCCCGGCGGCTCGGACCGGGATTATGAATCCATCCAGGCCTGCAACGAGGCCGACCCGCCGGTGGCCATGGCTTTCACCGGCCAGCGCGCCTTTAAACATTAGAATAAACTCGTTTTATTCGGTCGGACACCGAAAAAGTCAGGGAATCCAGCCCTGGCTTTTTAATTTAAGCGCTTTGGACTATTGACAGGGGTCATTGCGGAGGTGAGAAGGCTCAGAATCAGTCGAAATGGCTTGTAGGCCATCAGAAAGGCCATTATCGCTAAATGAACTCGCCGTACTATGGAAACCTTGCCATTGATTTATTGGGGGCTTGGAGGCGATTCTGGAAGGCGGGTCCTCGCCCGTGACCGGGCGCAGGCTCAGATAACGCGCAATTCTTTCGGTTTTAAAAAAGAATTAAGGTTACTCTATACAGTAAAAACAGATTTAAACCAAACCAGGCGAGAGCCGTTTAAATTGAAAGGAAGACCGTTATGCAGCAAGATAAACTGGTCTATAAGCTTAAAGAGTTTATGGCTCTGGAATCATTTCAGGTGGACCTTTACAAATCACAGCTAAGCTCACTTGAGGACTCTCATATTAAACACGTGTACGAAAGATTTACGGTCAGGGAACAAGAGCATACGGAATACCTCAAGGACCGGCTTGATCGGTACGGTGAAGGTGTTGGCGTGACGGTTCCGGCTTTCAAACTGGCGGGCATGGTAACCGGGAAAGCTCTCGACCTGCTGAGCCTGAAAGACCGTTATAAATTAGGGATTGCGGTCGAACACAAGGCCGTGCAAAAGTATCATGAATTCATTGAAATGACACGGCACGATCCCGAACTTAAAGATTTAAACAAGTACCTTTCATATTTTATGGTAGACGAGGAACTGCATGAATTCTGGTTTAAGGAACACCTGTACAGGCTGGAAAACACATAAGGATGGCATTGAAACGTCATTCCTCAACAACTTCAGTCAGTTATCGGGCGATACCCATTATATGAACGGTTACATCCCCGTAGCGGCCAAAAGGCGCAGGGCGTTGCGAAAGACGACGGCCTCGAGTTCGTCGTTTTTTAAACCGAGTCCTTTAAGACGTCCCACTTCCCAACCGGGGTCGCGGAACGGGTAATCGCTGCCCATTACAATCCTGTGGGTCCCGTGTTCCCTTGCCATGAGCACAAACTTCTCATCCGGCAAAAAGTCAAGGGAACTTGAGGTGTCGAGAAACACTTTCCTGCCGACAAGCGCGTTCATCGCCCGGTCCCACATCCGGTATCCGCCCATGTGCGCCGCAATAACCGTCAGTCCCGGGAACAGGTCAAGGACCCGTGCAAGCTTTTCGGGAGTGGCGTAATTGAACTTGTCCGGAGTTTCGTCGTCGCCCACGTGCAACAATAAAACAAAGTCCCCGGCTAATCTTTCGTATAAGAAAAGAGCGCGATCCTCATCCAGGTTGAAGTATTGAAAATCAGGGTGGAGCTTGACCCCCTTGATGCCTGCCGCCCTCAGCCGAGCCAGCTCGGCGTCGATCTCAGCGACTTCGCCGTGCGGGTGCAGCGTGCCGAAAGGAACGAAAAACCGGTCCCTGTTTTCCAGCGCCCAGTCGTTCGCCGCCTTCACCTGGTCGGGCCTGGTAGCGGCCGTGCTGAAGACCGCGGTCTGCACGCCGGCCTTGCGCCCCAGTTCCAGATATTCGTCCTTGACGCCCCGGTAATTCACCGGAATGCCGTAGTGCGCGGCAAGGAAACCAACAACCTTGTCGGCGATGCTTTCAGGAAAGAAATGCACATGGAAGTCTACCGGTTGCATAATCCACCTCAACCAACAAAATGGTTAAAACCCGATTTCTATCTTAACTTTTAGGAGGTAACAAGGTCAACCACCTGATTCTTTTCGCTTCTAAATAAATATTGGACAAAATAATCCGGCGTCACAGGCGAATTTGATATGGTACATACGGTAATGCCGGCTGACGCTTCTGGCGAAAAAGCTTTTTGGAATCAATAACCAGTGGGTATTGCGGTACATATATTGAATGAGATGATAACAGTCTTTCTTTTGAAGCGGAGTGATAACCTGATGAAAGCAGAAAACATAATAGTTTTCCCGGAGGTTTTAAGGACAAAGCTCGGCGACGAGGCCGCCAAGCAATTGGTGGATATAGTAAACGCCACTGCGGAAAAGACAAAAAATGATGTTTTTGAATTTTTGATTGAACGTTTTGAGAGTCGGCTGGCCAAAAGCGAGTCCTCTTTAATAAGGTGGATGTTCCTTTTCTGGGTCGGTCAGTTAGCGGTGACGACCGGAATAGTGTTTACTTTCCTGGGCTCTATTATCAGGGCCTTAACATGAATCTTAGAAAATCAACGCTGGCGGAATGTCAAGGAAAAGAGATCCGAAAATAACCGACATGCCGGACGAGCGGGGAACGCGAACTTAATTTCAGGCGACGTTTGTTCGCGCGGACGTATAATGAAAGGTATGTTCTGTTCACGAAGAGTCTTTTGGGGCGCTCCCCGGATCAGGCCGAAATTGAGCGCCTTTCCATAATAACCCATACACCAATAGTCGGTGACAGAGGAGATAAAGATATTGGAACCGGTCAAGGGAAAGGTGCTTTAAGGAACTAAAGAGATGCAGGAATAAGCTTCTTACCAGAGAGCGGGCTTGTCCGTGGCGGTTTGATTACCGTTTATTCTTTTGGGTGTTGTGCTTCTCGATAATACGGAATGAGTTTAACCTGCCCGCAGGCGCCGATGTGCTCCCCCAGGATTATAACCGCGCCGGTGACTCTGTCAATATCGTTTGCGAAGGCCAGGGCTTCTTCGATGTCCGCGGGTGTCCGCACCAGATTACCGGCAGCGGTGGCAACAGCATCGGCAAGGGTCGCGGAAGCGGCAAGTATCACGCAGGCGTCCGCCCGTCCAAAGCTTTTCGAATGGCCGACCGTACCAGATGAGGTGCATATCCCGAGCGGGCTCTGATCGGACGGGATTTCCACCGCAACCTTGTCGGAAAGCGGGGAAGGCCCGGCGAAGATCCCCACGGTTCTTTTCCGTGTGGACTTAAGATAGATATCTCCGCCGTTTTCAACCACTACATCGCGGGAGTATCGGGCAAGTAAACGGCCCGCCATATCCGAGAAAGCTCCCGCAACCGCTGCCATGGGGCCGACGCCGGCTTCGGTTGCGGCTTCAGCCATACTGACGGCAATTTGCGGAGCATCCGGCAGAACGCGGTGCGGCTCAAAGGTCTTAAGAAACACCGGGTCTTTTTCGATGTAAGCCTCGAGCCGCGCCCGCTCTTCTTTAACCGTTTTTTCAACGAGCCAGATAAGTTCCGTAGCAAAACGTTCGGAGCGCACGCCCACGCACAGGTCGGTTTCCTTAACTTTAACCTGAAAAAAGGTCAGATCGTTTTCGCTAAAGATCGACCGGTATGCGCGTTTAGCGTAATTCATGGCGTTAGAAGCGTACCTCCATCGCCCGCATCGGACATGCCCTGACGCAGAGCTGGCAGACGACGCAGGCCTCACTGTCGAAGCGGACCAGCATGGACGGGCGTTCCAAATACAGCGCCCCGCTCGGGCAGATTGCGGTGCAGGCGCCACAGTGGGAACAGCGTTCCTCATTCCATACGATCTCCTCGGTCAGCGGTTGAACGACGATGCCCTGATCCCTCAGGAAAGACAGTCCCTGATCGGCCTTTTCGCCGTGGAACTCCAAAATCATCGTCCCTTCTTTATGCGGGTTGATGTTAGCCTTAAGGATATTCACCATAAGGTCATAGTCTTTAACAAGATGATAGATTATCGGCGTATCGGCGATTGACGCCGGAAAGCGCAGAACGACCTTGCTGGGCGCCATTTAACCGTTCCTCCTTTCTGAGCCGCGAATCTCGAGACTTTTGGCCTTAATCCCGGCATCCGGCCCGGGAAGGAGCTGAACCGGTTCACCGAGCAGGAAACCGCCTTCCAAGATCCATTGTTTTAAAGCCGCGCTGATTTCCTGCGCTTTATGATAACTGGATAACGGCGCGGTCGATACCTTCTTCCCGTTGACGGTAATCTGCCCTGATTTGAGTTCGGCATAGCTTACGACGCCCAGGTTGCCGGGTTCCCTGCCGGGGTATGCGCCGGAATAGTCGACTACCGGCGCGTAAAGATCGCTGTCCGGGCGGGAAGCGTAGTAGCAGACCTCCTCGTTCAAGATGGGAATGGGTATGCCTATTCCTACCGACAGGGTGGCGCCGTAGCCAAGCATGCTTGTTCCTCTGAGCCAATTCGGGCTCATCTGTTTCAAATCTCCCAGGACGGCAAGCGTGCCCCCGGAAGGAACCGGCGGCGCTCCCTCAGGAAGCCCGGAAATTCCGGGGAAGTGCTGGGTTCCGTTCCAGACCACGTAACCGGTGCCGCCGCCGAGAAAGATGCGTGTGCCGACGCCGATAGTCCGGAAGTACGGGTCCTTTAAAAGCGGGCTAAGCTGCCCGGATGTCGAGAAATGAGCGTTGCTCAAATTCGGCTTCAGCACCCCGAGATAAGTGTAAATCGTCTTCGGTCCGAGGTTAACCGCGCAGTTGTAATTCTGATAAGCGTTGCGCGGGTTGAATAGCACCGCTTCGTTAATATCGTCGAGAGTTACCGTGGTTTCGATCGACCGGCGCGGATAACAATCGGTCCCGTACCCGAGGGCTTTCAAGCGCACGGGTTTACGGGATACGAAGTCCTCGATCACATGGCCGCCTCCGTAACGGAACTCGCCCGGATGGCTTGAATTCAGGGGGTCGTCTTCGGGGAGCGCCGTCGCCCCAATGAACGCGTCGACCGCCGCCAGACCGGCGTACGCCGGTACTTCGTTCAGCCAGACACGGTTGAACTTTATCCGCGGGGCGCTGTGACCGAAGTTGAAGTATGCCCCCGAGGAACACATGGGCGCAAAAGTCCCGGTGGTAACAACGTCAACTTCTTTAGCCGCACGGCTTACGCCTTTCTCGCCAACCAACCGAACGAGTTCGTCGGCGGTCACTACTACCGCCTTTCCGGCTTGGATCTTCGCATTGATTTCCGAAAAAGTTCTGTCTACCATTTTCTACCTCCCATTTCTTGAAACCACCCTTAGGCTCTAAGCTCTAAATACAATGACCCCTTCCAACAAAGAAGAGGCCGCCACTTTATCCGCAGCACCCTTATCTGTCAGAAGAAACGCCGCTCGGCTTTTCTGTCTGCAGGATTTGGCACCTTGTCGGACAGCGTTCTACGCAAACGCCGCCTACCGGTTGCCGGGCTTCATCGGGCCAGTCCCTCCGCCACTCTGGATAAGAGCCAGGGTATATTCAATTTGATAACTAACTTATCAGCTTTGTATAAGGCTGTCAAGAAGTTTTAATGTTAACGCGTCAGGGTTCTTAAACCTCCGGAGCGCGATCGTTAAAAGAACCCCGGCGGAAACCGCCTTCTGAGTCGTTCAGCAGCTCGACGGCCTCCCATGCGAGTTCGATTAAGTGAACGCAGCCCTGTCCTTCCCCGAGAATCTTCGAAATCTTGTCGCGGAGGGCCCCATGCGGCTTAAAACCGTTCAGCCGCCCGATAAAAGCTGCCGCTCCGGGGCATACCTGGTCGGGGGCGCGAACTATGTCGCCCAAGGCGTCGCAGATGGTTTCTCCCGCGGGGTCAAACCTGAAGGACAAAGCCATTTCGTGAAACGAATCGGACAATGAGGCGCGAAACAACAAACCGTTATCGCAGTCATCAATCGCGATGGTTTTAATACGGTTAAAAAGGTTAGTGCCTGGCCGTCGCGCGCTGACATATTCCTCCCAGCTTCGCTGCACCTCGTCGAGATGACTGTAATAGCGGCAGCTTCCGGCGTAAAACTGTTTCCAGTAGTCTACGTACGCATCCATTGATGGGTGGCCGCGCTCGCTTACCAGGAATGTTTCCGCCTGGATTAAGGCGCCGACGTTCCCAAGAAACAGTTCCGCGGCTACGGGAGGGTATTCAACCAGCGCCTTGCGGAAAGCCCTGCCGCAGCCGAAATAGGCCACGCAGCCTTTAAGCGACGGAACCTCTTCGCTCACTGTCGACAGTCCTTCGCCGGCACGAAGCACTTCCCATCGGGCATGGACGGTTTGGAACGATTTGGGGTCAACCCATAGTTGGGCGATGATCTCGCTGCCGGTGGACAGCAGAATTGTTTGAACGAGTACGGTCTGCCCGAGGTTGTGCACGCTCGTGACCCGTTTTTGGTGAAATACAGGACGCATTACGATCCTCCGGGTTGCGTTCTTTGGTTAATAAGCCATATTTTATCAGGCTTTAACCCGTCGATACAAGGGTGAGGACCATATAATTCTTCCTCTGTGCAAAGGAATTAGGAAGAGACGGAAGAACAATAATCATCAAACACATTAAGAACAGGTTTTATCGGGCCGCAATCCTTGAAGACAGGAGGGGTATCTATGTATGGCTGGCGGGGAAACATCCTCAGAGTCGACCTCAGCACCGATGAGATAACCTCGGAACCGCTTAAGGAAGAAATTGCCCGCGGTTTCATCGGCGGACGCGGTTTCAATTCCATGACTTTGTTCAAAGAAATCAAGCCGGGAATTGATCCGTTGGGTCCGGAAAACGTTATTTGTTTCGCCCCGGGACCGCTTACGGGCACAAGTTTGAGCCTTTCAAGCCGGGTCGAGGTGAGCACCCTTTCGCCGCAGAGTTATATCCTCGGGGACGGCAGCGCAGGGGGATCTTTCGCCGCATATTTGAAAAGGGCGGGTTACGACCAGGTTGTTATCACCGGCAAGACTGCCGGACCTAAATACCTCTGGATAGACGACCATAAAGCCGAGTTGAGGGACGCTTCGCAACTGATGGGGTTGTCGACGTGGGAAACCACGGACACCCTGAAAGAGTTCCTCGGGAAGGACATAAGCGTGGCCTGTATAGGTCAGGCGGGTGAAAACCTGGTCAGGTTCGCCACAACGATAATCGATAAATACAGTTCCGCTGCCCGTGGAAGCGGGGCGGTACTGGGTTCGAAAAACCTCAAGGCGATAGCGGTCAGGGGAAGCGGAAAGGTCAAGATAGCTCGGAACGAGGAGTTTTCGCGGCTTGCGCGGGAAGACAGGGAGTTTTTCTTAAAGGATAAATTCCACCGCGAGGTCGTTTCGGTATATGGGACGCATATAGGAGTTTTAAACTGGTATCCGGGTTTTCGATATTTTGAAAGGTACCTGTCGCCGGAGGAAATACCGGAGAACCTGAAGCCGCAGGAGTTTAAAAAATATGAGGTTAGAAGGTCGGCCTGCCACGGATGCGTGGTCGGCTGCAAAAACATTTTCAGGATTCCATCGGGCCCGCGCGCGGGCGAGCAGGGCGGGGCACTGGAATACGAAGGAATCCACTGCCTCGGTATAAACTGCGGAATTCTGGACCCGGTACCGATCATGGAAATGGAAAACCTTGCGGATCAATACGGGATGTGCGTCATCGGGCTGGGCAACGTGCTGGCATATGCCAAGGAGCTTTATAACCGCGGCATAATTTCCAGGGAGGATACCGGGGGGTTAACGCTCGATTGGAAAGACGACGCCTCTCAGATAGAGCTGATTCACCGGATAGCGCTGCGGGAAGGATTCGGTAATCCGGCGGCCGAAGGGATCCACGGTCTTGCGAGGACACTGGGCGGAAAAGCGGCGGACTATTGCTACCACGTCAAAGGGCTCAGCCGGGGGCCGCACCCGGCAGGGATCTTCGGACTTGCGCATGCGACCTCAACCAGGGGAGCGGATCACCTCAGGGGCAGGAGCTGGGCGTTCGGGGAAAACGATCCGGAACTCTTTCCCCGGTTAATTGAAAAGGGTTTTATTCCGAAGGATCCGGTAGGAGCTTTGATCGTTTCCGAAAGAGCGGCCACGCTTGCGGATTTAATAGGTCGGTGTAAAGGCGCCGTAAACAGTTGGGCATGCACCGCGCCGCTTGTTTTCAAATACCCTCTGTTCGAAGGAGCGGCGCGGCTGTTGAGAGCCGCAACAGGTTTTGATTTTAGCGAAGAACAGGTCGAGAAGGTTCTCGACAGGGTTTACGCGCTGGAGATGGCCTTCAATAACAGGCAGGGAATTACGCGCCGGCAGGATTCGCTGCCGCAGAAGCCGGAAAGAAAAGGCTCCCCTGAGGGGCACAGAGATCTGGAGGAACACGGGAAGATGTTGACGGAGTATTACAAGGCTCGCGGGTGCGACCCCGAGACGGGCATCCCAACACGGGAAACCCTGGAGCATCTGGGGCTGGGGGATGTGGCTTCAGAAATGGAAGCATACGCCGGCTACCCGGAATGGCAGGGACCCCCGTTATGGCCTTTGAGAAAATATCCTCAAGGCGGGCGACGGTCGTGATTCCGCTTGAGACGTCATCTTTAACGGAATATTTCATGCAAGGCATCTCTTAAAAAGCATCAAAAGGTCGTTTTACTAATATCAGGCGTATACGACGCAACGCCCCGGTGCAAGGTATAACACGGGGTGTTTTTTTTGCCGCGCGCAGGCTCGCACATTCCGGAGGTTCTTAAATCATTCGCAACCTGCAACTTGATCTGGCTGCACCATTTCGTACTGCGCCATCACGGATGCCCGGAGGAAACATTGGAGCGTTTCGCCGTTGGCGCGGATTACCGTTCACGCTTACTTGCGCTGGAGCACCCGGCGTGCCCTCCGGAGACACTGAAGGCTTCTGCGAACGCGGCGGACGCAATGGTGCGGGAAACGGTTGCCGCTAATGAGAGTTGTCCGCCCGAAATACTGAGGCTCCTCGCCGGGGACGTCGATGAGAAGGTACGGGGCGCCGTAGCGCGAAACAGAGCCACCCCTTACACGGTACTGCAGGATCTCGCGAGTGACCGCAACCTCTTGGTACTCCGCCGGCTCGCCTCAAATCCGTACCTGCCGAAAAGTGTTTTCCTGGAGTTGGAAGCAGCCGGTGAAACGGTGTTGTTTGAGGAAATGGCCTCCAATCCGGGCTTACCGGCTTACTCCCTCCTCTGGATGAGCGCCTTGAAAATAAAGTCGATTGCCGAAGCAATTCTTTTAAATCCGCGGACAACCCCGGTGGCAATCGCCCGCCTGGCTTCCCGTTTTAAAAACAACTCTCGCATTTTAGCGCGGGCCGCCCGACACAACAACTGTCCGGAGCGTCTACTGGCGGGACTTGCCGCCGATCCCGCAAGTACCGTGCGGTCGTCCGCTGCGTCGAACCCGGTATGCAAGCAAACTCTGCTGTTCGAGCTCGCAAAGGACGAAAGCACTGAAGTACGTGAGGCTGTCGCCGGAAACCCAAAGGCTCCTTTCAGTATGTTGTGCATGCTTGCCTGTGACAGCCGGGATTCGGTTAGGGCGCAGGTTGCGTCCAATCCGGCAACGCCCCCGCAAATGCTTGCTTCTTTAACCGGCGATTCCAATTATCGTTTGCGGTCCAGGCTCGCGAAAAATCCGGGATGTCCGCCCGGAGCGATAAAACCCCTGCTGACGGAAGGGTACAGAACAACGAGATTCAGAGCGCTGGTCCACCCGAATTGTAATGCGGGCGTTGTGGAGAGCACGGCAAAAGAGATATGTTTTTCTCAAATAACCTTCGACCCGACAGCGTTGTCCGACCTTGCCCATCACCCGGGCTTTCCGCCATTTTTAAGGACGATGCTGTATGTACGCTGCGGTTGAATCCGAATCGGGAGGGCGTTACTATCAGTGAGTGAAAGAAGCACCCTGACACCTGACGCCGTCAAGGAACTTTTGAAGTTTCTTTACCATTCCAAGGGCAGACAGAGCGTGCTGCTCCTGGGACCTCCCGGGATAGGCAAAAGCGCTCTTGTCCGTGAAGCGGCGATGGAGGTTGCGCTTAAAACAGGTCGCATATTCCTGGAATACAACGACCGCAACCTTGACGCCGCAACCCTTGAAGAGGTGTACCGGCGCCCGGAAAGGTATTTCGCCCTCGTCGACCTTCGTCTGACAGAAACAGAGCCTGTAGACCTTATGGGACGCCCTGTGCCGGTAAAGGTGGCGAATCTGCCTCAACTGGTCTACCAACCGCCGCAGTGGGCGGTTTTGCTTTCCGTGGTTTCCGGTTTTCTTTTCCTAGACGAGATTACGAATGTCTACCGGCCCGACGTAGTCGCCGCCTCCTATAAGCTGGTCCAGGACCGCGCATCCGGTTTTATGCCGTTCAGTCCCGGTGTACAGGTGGTTGCCGCGGGCAACCGACCCGAGGACAGTTCGATCGCAAACTCACTTCCGGCGCCGCTGTTAAACCGCGTGTACCGAATAGAAGTAAGCCCGCCGCGCCTTAAGGAATGGGTCGCATGGATGAACGTGTATCAACCCGGCTACGAAGAAAAGGTGTTTGCTTACCTGTGCCGTTTTCCGGAGGACTTCTGCCGCGCGCCCGCCGAGGTTGATCTCCTGGACGGTTACCCCACACCGCGAAGCCATGCCTTCCTGGCGCGTGACCTGGCCGCAGCGGCGAGTGCGGGGCTCGGGACAGAGGCTGTGCGCGCGCTGTGCGCAGCGGCACTCGGAGCGGAAACGGGCGAGAAGTTTTTCGCGTTTTACAGGCATCCGGTTCCGACATTCGACGAGTTGCTGAAATCACCGACGATGTTTGAACGTCTTGGTATGGATGAGCGTTATATCGCCGTGGTGGTAATCGGGCAGGGTATTTCAGAGGAAGTGTTCGATTGTAAAACGGAATCTCGTACGATAAGTCTCTGCGAGGCGCGCATCACGGTAACTCCGGTGGTATGCCGCAGCGCGCCGCTGCTGGAGGCGGTGGCGGGGGTCAGCAGAGAATACCTGGGGTTGCTATGGTTTGTATTGGCAAATCGTATCCATCCACCATGGCGGGAAGCACTTTACCTGGAGATTTGCGAACACTCAAATACATTGGGCAGGGCGTATTCCGATATCGGCAACCTTCTGAGGTCACTCGCGTGAAAGACACAGCCGGCGTGATCCGGCGGGAGATCGAAGAGGTTAATACGCTGCTATTTATGCGCACACCGTTTCTGGCAGTTTTACTGCGGCGGGCGCGCATAATCTTAAGTGGCGACGTGCAAACCGCTTGTGTAACCACAGCCGGTGAACTGTTGTTGAACCCCTTTTTCTGGCAGACACTTAGTGATGTTGAGGTAAAAACATTCGTATTGTTACACGAGGCGCTGCACCTCGGATTCCGTCACCCCTGGCTCAGTCTGGGCCGGAACACCGAACTTTATAATACCGCCGCCGATATGGTGGTCAACGAAATGCTTTTGCGGCACGGCTTTAAACCACCCCGGTGGAAACTTGTTACGGCGGTTACGGTATATGAGTCTTTGAACCGAAGCAGCCGGAATAGTACCAGCCGGGATGAGTTGAAAAGGTCATCCGCCGAAGAGGTTTACCGTTTGTTAAACCTGCCCGGAAGACCCGTAAAAATTCCGGAGGAGCGCGCAGAAAGCCTTATGGACCTTTCGGATAAGCAAAAGCAGGACGGTATAATCGTTCAGGAAGGAACGTGCAACGAAGAAGAACCGGAAGAACGCTGGCGGATGATAATGTCCGAAGCGCTTGTCATAGGCAGGAATGCCGGTATGCTGCCGGGGAATATCGCTCGTCAGGTAAGCTCTTCGATGAAGCCGCGGATCGACTGGCGCAGCATACTGCGGGTCAGTCTGTTGGAGGGAACCGGCCGGTTGGTGGTAAATACCTGGCAGTACCCCTCCCGGCGCAACCCTTTTCTTCCCGGGATAAAACGTCTCGGCCTGCAAACGATAAGGGTTCTTATAGATTGTTCCGGTTCCATTAGTGAAGAAACACTCAAGGGTTTTGTTTCGGAGATTCAATCGATCGCTGCGACACTTCGCTGCGGGTTGAATGTCACCCCGTGGGACGCGGGAGTCTATCCGTCCGTCAGAACGTCCGGCTTTAGATTCGAAGACCACGCGATGCGCTGTCTGCCCGGCGGCGGCGGTACGGTGCTGCAACCGGCCCTTAAACAATTGTATAAGGAAACACAGAATCAGGACATTGCGCTGATCCTTTCCGACGGCTACATCGCCGACATTAACGCGAAGGACACCCTGGACCTTTATCGAAAGGTGGCCCGCCGGGCGGCTATGATGATTTTCGTCACCACCGGCAGTAAACCTCGCCTTCCATGCACAAAGATCATTGCCCTGGAATAACTGCTTTGTCAGCCGGCCAGGGGCAGTTGCTCACGTAATTCTGCGTACGCTCCGCGCTACCCCAGACCTGCTTTAGCGCTCTGCTTGCATCTTGCCGCGTTCCGTCACTGTGACGTGGGAGGCTGAATAGTTACGCTCTGGAATAGAGAGTTCCGGATAAAGGAACCCGTTGCCAAGCTAAATATGAAGTCACAAGAGATGGTTGATGCCGTTCAACCGATTAGTTATAATAAACATATGTAAAATAACCATATGGGAGGGAATATAATTGGCCCGTATTATCATTGTTTCCTGTAAGAGAATTAGGGACGTCCTTTGTGTTTCTTGTTTGAAATGCTTTAAGGCCGCGCAGGAACGGGTAGGGGAATTTGAGCGTTATAGAAACGAACCGCTCGATATCGTGGCCCTTGGAGATTGCGGTGATTGTCCCGGTCTGGTAATGCCCAAGCTGACTCTCGTCGATTCTGTTGCAGAATCGATGAAGCGTGAATATGATGTGGTACATCTTGCAACTTGCATTGTAAAGGCGACGACCACCGCCGCGTGTCCGATCGATACGGTTAAATTGGCGAAAAAAATCGAAAAGATTTTTAATAAAAAAGTGGTGATCGGCACACATCCCTGGTAGGGTGGAATACAGTTCTGCCGGGTGGTACTGTCCTCCCGGTTTTTTTATTTTTCAACGAATCGTATATGGCATATATCTTGTTGAATATTATGTAATTCTGTAACGAATTTCAACATTTTTCCCCATTGAACAGGGGATAAAGCCGATATAGCGAATACCAAAAAAGGATATCGGATATTAATCATCTGAGAAACATGCGAAATGGAGGGATACGGCCTCTGAGGATCGGTGTTTTTAGTGACAGCTACCGGCCTTACACAAGTGGTGTTGTCCGTTCGATAGAGACTTTCAGGCAAGAGTTGGAAGCGAAAGATGCTCTTTATTATATCTTTGCGCCATGGTACCGGGGATGTAAAGCGGAAGAGCGTGTATACCGATTTATTTCGGTCCCGGCGTTTACAAACCCCGGATTTAGATTGGCGCTGCCTTTTTCCGTGAGAATGGGTTCCACACTTAAGGAACTGAAACTTGATTTAATCCACGTTCATTCACCGTTTTTACTCGGCGGACTGGGAGCGCGATGGGCCGTACGCCTGGATTTGCCGCTGGTTTTTACCTATCATACGCTTTATGAAGAGTATGTCCACTACTTCCCGTTCTTCAAGAATCAAACTCGTCTTTTGACGCGACGATACACTACAGCTTTCTGCAACCGTTGCGATATGGTGCTTGCCCCCACCGGTGTGATCGGCAGTTATTTGGCGGAAGCGGGTGTCCGCACGAAGGTGCGAACGATGCCGACCGGAATTAACTTGAAAACTTTTCGCGGTGGAGACCGTGAAGGTTTCCGGAAGCGTTTCGGTATTGAAGCCGACGAACAGGTTATGGTTTACGTGGGACGTCTGGCGAAGGAAAAAAACATCGGCTTCCTGCTCAGGACCGTCGGTCTCATGGCAACGAGGATTCCCCGTATCAGGTTGCTGCTGGTAGGCGGTGGTCCGGCGCGGGAGGAGCTTCTGAAAGAAGCAAAGGAAAGGAAGATCGAGCGAAATGTGGTGTTTACGGGTCCGGTTCACCCGGACTCTGTAAGGGACTGTTACGCTGCCGGAGACGTTTTTGTAATTTCTTCGCTTACAGAAACCCAGGGTCTTGTCGTCGGGGAGGCGAAGGCGGCGGGATTGCCCGCAGTGGCTGTCCGGGCTAAAGGTTTGTCAGAAATGGTCGACGAAGGGGTTGATGGGTTTTTAGTCCCTTTAGATGACCAAGTTTTTGCAGAACGGCTGTGCCGGCTTTTTGAAGACCGGGAGCTGTATCGGCGTTTCCAGGATAATGCCCTGAAAAAGGCCGAAGAGATGTCAGCGCCTCGGGCTGCCGATATGCTTTTAAATTATTACCGGGAGGCTGTAAAGGGTTAAGAACTCTCTTAGGGCTTGGGGGTAGATATAGTGCTGGAGATTAAAACTCTGGATGAAATCATTAAAGATACGATAGATTTAATCGAAAAAAGTAAAGAGGAGATTTATAACATTGCGGAAGCCGCGGAAGCTGAAACTGAACGAATGCGGCAAGAAGTTGAATCGATCCGGGAAGAGACTCAGGATATTATCGCTAAAGTAGACTCTTTGCAGGCCGCGGAAAGAAAGGCCCGCATACGGTTGATGGAGGTAAGTTCAGATTTTAAGAATTTTTCGGAGAGCGACATTAAAGAAGCTTATGAAACTGCGCAGCAGTTGCAGATTGAGCTGATTACTCTCCGGTCGCAGGAAAATGTGCTCCGTATCCGGCGTGACGAACTGGAACGCGGCCTGAAAAGACAACTCGTTACCAAGAAGAGAGCGGAACGCCTTGCTTCACAGGTTGGTGTCATTCTTCAGTATTTACAAAGCGACCTTCAGGATGCCGCGGATCGTATAGGTGAAATGCACCAGTGGCAGGAAATGGCTTTGCGGATCCTCGAAGCCCAGGAAGAAGAGCGACGCCGGGTGGCCAGGGAGATACACGACGGACCTGCGCAGTCCATGGCGAACGTGGTAATGCGGGCGGAGTTTTGCTTGAGGCTTTTGGAAAAAGACCCGTCGAAACTTCAGGAAGAACTTCAGGCGCTTCAGGTAATTGTGCGCGACAGCCTGCAGGACACCAGAAAGATAATATTCGACCTCCGGCCGATGGCGCTTGACGATATAGGCCTTCCGGCGGCTTTAAAGAAGTTTGTATCGAATTATAAGGAACAATATGGACTGCCGGTGGAATTCCATTATTACGGCCCGCAAAAGAGACTTCCGGCAGCGGTTGAGGTTGCTTTATTCCGGATAGTACAGGAGGGCCTTAACAATATATACAAACATGCCGACGCCACCAACGTTCAGGTCAAACTCGAGGTTACGCCCGATAAGGTAAACCTGGTGGTGCGCGACAACGGTAAAGGGTTTAATGCACAAAAGATCCTTAAAGATATGCGCAGGAAAGGATACGGTTTGATAGGCGTTAAAGAACGGGTGCAGCTGTTAAAAGGAGAGATGAACATCGATTCCTCGCCCGGTAGCGGGACAACCCTTGTTGTCCGGTTCGATATCACTGAGAATTAACAGTTCAGTCAGTAGAATGATGAACCAAAGGTGGACGGTTAAACAATCCAAGGGCACGAATCGACACCGGACAATAAACTTGCAGAACGATACGATACTCGATCAACGGTTTATTTGATCGGTATGGGGGGATGAGATGGTGGTCAAGGTTCTTATAACGGATGACCATGTTTTGGTCAGAGAAGGACTCAGGAAGATACTTTCTGTTGAACCGATGATTCAGGTTGTGGGTGAAGCCGCTAACGGGCAAGAGGCTGTAGATTTGATAAGGAAAGAAACCGTCGATGTTATTCTACTAGATGTTAACATGCCGGTGATGAACGGTATTGATGCCTGTAAGGAGATTAAAAGGATTAAGCCCGAGGTCTCCGTCGTTGCCCTTACCATTCACGATCAGGACGAGTATTTGTTCGAAATGATCAGGGCCGGGGTTTCCGGATATGTTTTAAAGGATATTTCTTCGGACAAGCTGGTTGAAACGATCGAAGGCGTAGCAAAGGGGGAGTCTTTTATTCCGCCGCAACTTATGGCCAGGGTATTCCACGAATTCAACAGACTGTCGGTGAAAGGCAATCCTGATGGTCTTACCGAACGCGAAGTAGAGGTTTTACGGTTGGTCGCTGAAGGCGCGAGCAACCGGGATATCGCCGGAAAACTGTATATAAGCGAAAAGACGGTAAAGAACCATCTGTCAAACATCTTCCAGAAGATACAGGTAACCGACCGGACGCAGGCCGCTCTATATGCGCTGAAGCAGCGTCTCGTAGAGTTGTAGGGTTGCTTTAGGTTTTTTAATAAAAATAGGACTTTAGTCCTATGAATTTAACAAGAATATCCTGGTAAAATTGAGCCTTTTGTTTGATGGTAAAGCCCAAGCGGGTTTGTTACCATAGAAACAGTAAAATAGTTGTAAAGGAGGGAGAAACGATGATCAAAGCAATGAAGCGGTTATGGAGAGAAGAGGAAGGTCAGGGCATGGCCGAGTATGGACTGATTCTGGCGCTGGTAGCCGTAGTTGTAATCGCGGCGTTAACCCTTTTGGGCGGCGGCGTGCGCGATCAGATGCAGTGTGTGGCTAACGAACTGGATTAAATGCTTATTAAGAGTATATCACAAATGCTTGCTAATGTTTTTTGAACAAAGTTATGGCACTCACTAATTACGAATTTTGTTCCCTGTGCAGTTAGTATTTAGGTACCTCCTACCCCTGCATAGACCCTACCCGACCACAAGGCCGGGTAGGGTCACCTTTGAAACTCTAATTAAGCCTGAGAAAGAAGATTATTGCCGGATATTGGCCATAGAATAGGGTGGTTTTCATGTCGCTTCTGGATGCAGTCATTATCATGGTATCGCTCATTTCCATAGCAACAGACCTTTACAGGCGGCGGATTTATAACGTAGTTCTTCTTCCCGCCGTCGTTTTGGCTATTGTTTACCGCGTTTTAAACGGGGGATGGGCCGGCGCCATTGATGGCTTGACCGGATTGGTGGTTGGGATGGCTTTCTTGATAATACCGTATTTCGCCGGCGGTGTCGGCGCGGGAGATGTTAAATTGCTGGGGACGATAGGAGCATGCGGCGGGCCGATGTTCGTCCTGTACACATTTCTGGCTGGAGCGGTGATGGGGGGAGTCGCTTCCTGTTACCTTTTAATTAAGGGTGGCAGGTTGTGGCCGGCTTTTAAGGGGGCATGTTTAAGCATAGTACTGCCGGGCAGTGCACGATTGTTCTTAGGGGAAAGTGGAATGAGATTCCCGTACGGTGTGATGTTTTGTCTGGGGGTATTTGTGGCCTTCTGGCTGAGGTGATACTCATGAGCATTAAAAATAATCGCGGCCAGGCTACGGTAGAACTTGCGCTTATACTGCCGATACTACTGCTTATCCTTTTCTGTATTATGGAATTAGGCAGGATTTTTTCGGCCTACCTGATAATAACCAACGCGGCCAGGGAAGGGGCGCGGCAGGCATCAATCGGAGCAACCGACACGGTGATCGAAACCTCCGTTGATAATGCGGCTTCCACCTTGGAAACTTCCAGACTGACGGTGAGTATTTCTCCTGCCCAGGTCGACCGCATAACCGGCGTAACGTCGACGGTAACCGTCAACTATTCTGTTTATCTTGTGATCCCGATGGTCAGTGACATCATCCAAAATCCTTTCCCGCTTCAGGCGACATCTGTGATGCGGGTGGAATGAGGTGAGCAGAGAGATGAAGTCTTTACGAGATGAGCGCGGTTCGGCATTTGTTATTGTAGTAGCTGCAATGGTGGCACTGCTCGGATTTGTCGCCTTGACGGTCGATGTGGGGATGCTGTTTCTTAACCGGGAGCGTCTGAATAACGCGACGGATGCCGCGGTTCTTGCCGGTGTGCAGATCCTGGCCTCAGACCCTGCGCAAACATTCGAAGCCGAAGACATAGCCTTGGATTTTGCCGTTTATAACGGCCTTGACCCCGGGGAGGTATCCGTAACGGTCTACAGCAGCGAAAAAAGACTCAGGGTTACGGCTGAAAGACAGGTAAGGTTCTTCTTTGCTCCGGTGCTCGGCTTGAACAGCAGACAGGTATCGGCGCATTCCGAGGCGCAGGTCGGCGGGGTGGAGGCGGTTTACGGTGTGGTTCCCATCGGGGTTGTCGACCAGACGCTTACTTACGGAACACTATACACCCTTAAATACGGTCAGGGTATGGCGGATCACGGAAACTTCGGAGCGCTGGCCGTGGGCGAGAATAAGGGAGCATCCGATTACGAAGAAAGTCTTGGCGAAGGATACCACGGGTGGGTGAGGATCGGGGATACTATTTTGACCGAACCGGGCAACAAGGCTGGTCCGACAAGAGACGGGGTAGCCGACCGGATAAGCGGTCATGAGAGCTGCACCTCTACAAATCACGAGCCGGACTGCCCGCGACTTGTTACATGTCCTATCTATGATTATGTCGGCGACAATCACGGGCGGTGTGAGGTTCAGGTGCTTGGGTTCGCGGCGTTTTTCCTCGATGGGGCTACGGGGGATGAAAACAACTGCACGATAACCGGTTATTTTATTAAAAAGTTAACCTGTCAGGATGTTCAGGGAATAAGCGGGGCTGACTACGGACTGCAGACCGCAAAAATCATTGAATGAAAGGAGCTGCAATTAGAAGATCAATAATTCCTGAAAGAAGAAATTGAATTTCTTGTGCCTGCAGGGCTGTGTGAGGTAAAAAAGAGGCATCAAAACCGGATTTCCACCCCATGACGTTCGTGTGAGGTGTGACCCATGTTAAAGCTTAAAAGCGACCGGGGTTCGGCGATAGTTCTGGTAGTAGCATCAATGGTAGTCCTGCTGGGATTTACGGCTTTATCTACCGATGTCGGGTTGTTGTATCTTAATCGCGAGCGCCTTGTAAACGCGTCCGACGCTGCGGCTCTGGCAGGAGCTCAGTTCCTGCCGTCGAATCCCGCGCAGGCATCGTTAACAGCGCTGGATTTCGGCGTGAGGAACGGTATTCAGCCGCTTGAGGCGACCATCAACGTTGAAGGCGACGGGAAGACCATCAGGGTACGTGCGCGGCGGCAGGTCAGCCTGTATTTTGCACCCGTTCTTGGTATAGACAGCATGCCGGTTACCGCACAGGCCAGGGCGCGGGTGGGCGGGGTAGAAAGGGTCACGGGCGTGGTTCCCTTAGGGGTTCCGGACCAGGTGCTCGAATATGGAAGAATCTATTCGCTCAAGGTGGCCGGAGGCGACGCGGAAATCGGAAACTTCGGATGTTTGGCCCTCGGCGGTCTCGGCGCCGGTAATTACGAGGAAAGATTTATGTACGGTTACCAGGAATGGCTTGAAACCGGCGACTTTCTCGATACCGAACCGGGTAACATGTCCGGTTCCACGGAAAGGGCGGTAAGTTACCGTGTAACGGGACATGAAAGTTGCACTTACACGAACCACTGTGAGAGCTGCCCCCGTTTGGTTTTTGTTCCGATTTACCGGGACGATCCATTGTCCGGAAGGGATACGGTACAAATTGTCGGCTTTGGTGCTTTTTTTCTTGAGGGTACTACGGGGTCCGGTAATGAATGCTACGTAAATGGTTATTTTGTCCGTGAATTCAACGGCTTTGCTGAAGGACTCAACGGGCCGGACTACGGACTTCGGACCGTTAAACTGGTCGAATAAGGGGAGATAACCGGTGCGGGGTAGATTATTTATAATCCTGGCAGTCATTTTTGCAGCAGGTGCGGCAGTGAGCGCCTACATGTACCTTGACTCATTAAAGCAGGCTTACAGGGAGTCCGGGGGATATGTTACAGTGATAACCGCCGGGCAGAATATACCGGCCAAGACCTCGGTGGTCACAACAATGCTTAAATATAAGGAGATTCCGGAAAAATTCGTGCATCCCGACGCATCGCGATCCGCCCAGGATGTCATCGGAAAAATTACTTTATCGGACATCGCCGCTGGGGAGCAGATACTGAAAAGCAAACTTGCTTCGGGAGAAGGAACAGGCACGGGTCTTGCTTACAGGGTAAAACCGGGCGAACGGGCGCTTACCGTTAAGGTGGACGAGCTTTCAAGCTTGTCGGGAATGCTCCTTCCGGGCGACCACGTCGATATTTTAGTAACCTTGAGCCCCGAGTCGGGCGCCGCAACAAAGTCGAGCGTTATCACCGCCACGATGTTGAGCGATATACCGGTCATGGCCACCGGGCAGGTTCTCGAATCCAGCAAGGACGGGAAAACAGTAACCGGGTATCAAACGGCCACCCTGGCGGTAACACCGGTTCAAGCGCAGTTGTTGGTGCTTGCCTATCAGAGAGGAAACGTACAGTTAAGCCTCAGGTCTCCGGTGGATAAAGGAGTTACAAAACTGCCTCCGACGGCTACGCCGGATATATACTCAGGGACTGCAACGGCGCAAAACAGTGCAACTAACAATGAGGCTAAAACGCCGGTAAATCCGGCACAAGGAACGGCGAAAAAAAGCAGATAGGAATGTTGACTTATGATTAAAGAGGCATCAAGATAGGGGGAGAACCGTTTTGTTACGATTCTCCCGCTAACTACCTTTTTAAATAGCCGATGATGAGCAGCCGTCGGTAGGAAGGCTTTAGCGCAGAATGGTTGGTTCGGAGCGGGCTCAGCGTAAATTAACTTTTCATCTATAAAAAGCACGTTCCAGCCGTGTTAAAAGCCATTTTTGGATTATAGCAGTTGGGGACCGAGGAGGTTTATCCGTGGATCCAATTACTGTAATCGTCGCAGACGATAGCGCAAACACAAGGGAAGACGTCAAAAGACTGTTGTCTTTTGAAGATGACGTAACGGTCATCGGCGAGGCCGGTGACGGGGAAGAAGCCGTGCGGATAGCGCGGGAGCTTTCACCGGATGTAGTGTTAATGGATATCAATATGCCTGATCTCGATGGAATCAGCGCCACCGAGATGATCAGCGAGCAGTTGCCGCAGACGGCGGTCGTGATTATTTCGATTCAAGGTGAGCAGGAATATCTTCGTAAGGCGATGGCTGCCGGCGCCAGCGATTATCTTACCAAGCCCTTCAGTTCTCAAGAACTGGTTGATGCAATCCGAAGGGCGAACAAAAAAACCAAAAAGCGGCATGATACTTTCACAAAGCTTCAGGAAGGACCGGAAGCTATCATTTCCGGAAACATCGTGGTCGTTTTCGGTTCGAAGGGAGGCGCCGGCCGCAGCACACTTACCTGTAATCTTGCGGTGGTGCTGTCCCAGGAGTTCAACCAGCGGGTTACAGTGGTGGACCTTGATTCGACCGGGGGAGACATAGCCGTTCTTTTGAATCTGAACCTGCCCGGCAGCGTTTCCGATCTTGCCCGTGAACCCGAAATAAACAGGGAAGTAGTTGACGGGTATTTAGCTGTTCACTCCTCCGGGGTTAAGGTTCTTGGCGCGATTGCCTCGAGAGAAGAGGATGTTTTGGACCTTGCGACACGTGTTCCGGATATTTTGGGTTCGGTGAGACTTGGGTGCAATTACGTGCTTGTCGACACTCCAGCCAATTTAAATGCTGCGGTGGCGCACGCGTTGGATATGGCGGATGAAATCATTCTGGTCGGGCAATCTGACTTGCCTGCTTTACGACGCTTAAAAGCAGACATAGATTTTCTGAACGACCACAAACTCGGAGAGAAGTTGTATGTGGTTCTGAACAACGCCTTTCTCGAAGGCGGACTTCGACCGGCAGATCTTGAAAAGACTCTTGGGGTTAATTTCGCAGCCGTTGTGACATCAGATATTAAGACGGTGCAAGCAGCGGCGAATAAGGGTATTCCTTTCTGCATGGGCAGTAAAGGGAGCAGAGTATCCCAGGATATCGTTAAGCTTGTGGAAAAGCTTATTGGGAAGGAAAAGGAATCCGAAAAAGAAAGACAGCAGGAAGCAAAACGCTCGTTTTTAGGTAAACTTCGCTTTTAGTTATAATTTGGGACTTAGGATAATAAGCAAGCTGCTATGAAAAATTCAAAACGGCGGCAATTTCTATAGAGATAAAGGCGAGAAGGTGATATCGAGTGGCGGTATTTACTAAGTTTGAAAAAGGCGAAAAACCAAAAGGCGCTGCGGAAAGAACATTGCGGCGCGACCCCCACCAGGAGTTGAAAATTAACCTCCATAAGTTGCTGGTTGCTGAATTGGGGGATATCCTGCGGGCCGGTGGGAAAACAGAGATAGACGCTCACAAGGTGGAAAGCGTTGCATGGGAGCTTCTTGAAAAGCAGGCTACCCCCATGCCCCGGCTCGAAAAACAACGAATAGTTGCGGAACTTGTGGCTGAGGCTTTGGGCTTTGGGCCGATCACCCCTTTGCTTGAAGACGATGAGATAAGCGAGGTTATGGTTAACGGACCCCACCAGGTTTATGCCGAACGCCGTGGGAAACTTGAACTAACAGAAGTGACCTTCCGTGATAACGACCACGTTATGCACGTCATTGAAAAGATAGTGGCGCCTTTAGGCCGCCGGGTGGACGAGAGCAGCCCGATGGTTGACGCCCGCCTGCCGGACGGCTCGCGGGTTAACGCCATAATCCCGCCGCTGGCGCTGGAGGGGCCCACGATTACTATCCGGAAGTTTTTTCGTGACCCGCTAAAGATCGACGACCTCATACGTTTTGGCAGTTTAACTCAGGAGTTGGCAAAATTCCTTGAAGCTTGCGTTAAGGCCAGACTAAATATTGTGGTTTCCGGCGGTACAGGCAGCGGCAAGACAACACTATTAAATATTCTTTCGTTATTTATACCATCGGATGAGCGGATTATAACGGTCGAAGATTCGGCGGAATTGCAGCTCCGCCAGGACCATGTGGTTAGACTGGAATCACGTCCTCCTAACATCGAGGGTAAAGGGGCGATTTCCATAAGGGATCTTGTACGGAACACCCTGCGGATGCGTCCCGAGCGGATAGTTGTAGGAGAGGTAAGAGGCGGCGAAGCGCTGGACATGCTCCAGGCCATGAATACGGGACACGACGGAAGCCTGACCACCGGCCACGCAAATTCACCGCGCGATATGCTGTCCCGCCTTGAAACCATGGTCTTGATGGCCGGAATGGAGCTGCCCGTTAAGGCCATTAGGGAGCAGATATCTGCCGCAATCGACCTAATCGTTCAGGCAAACAGGTTTAAAGACGGTTCAAGAAAGGTAACCCAAATCACCGAGGTTCAGGGGATGGAGGGAGAGGTTATCGTTTTGCAGGATCTGTTTGTCTTTCAGCAAACAGGGATTGACGAGGAAGGCAGAGTCAGGGGGCAGTTCATTAGTACCGGCATCAGGCCCAAGTTTATGGACCGTATGGAATCAAGCGGCATTCACCTTGACCCAAGGATTTTCGCGCCGACTACCTGGTAAGGGGGCGAGACGATGGCTGCCTTTTTAACTTTCTTAATGGTTATATTTATCTTTCTCGGTGTTAGGGAACTGCTTACAGCAAAGCAACGTTTATTGGAAGGAAGGCTGAAGCAGGTCACTGTGAAGGTTCAAAAGACTGTTTCGGAAGAAACCGTCCGAAAACGGCGTGGTTTTGAATGGCTCCGGAATATCATCACCGGATTTAAACCGGCGCAAGCCCCGGTTAAGCGTCTTGAAGAACAGTTGGCACAAGCGGATATACTACTGCGCGCCGAAGAGTTCCTGGCGATAGTTTTTTGTATTATGCTCCTTGCGGCAGCTTTCGGTTTTTCTGTAACTCATAGTATTACCGGCGGGCTCGGCGGGCTGTTTTTCGGCTTTTTTATTCCAAACATGGTGTTGCGGATGTCCAAGGGAAGACGCTTGAAAACTTTTAATTCCCAGCTTGCCGATGCGCTGGCTCTAATGGCGAATACTTTAAGGGCGGGCTTTGGTTTTCTTCAGGCGATGGATGTCATCCGGAAAGAAATGGCGCCGCCTATAAGCAAAGAGTTCGGTAGAGCGCTGACCGAAATGAACCTAGGCATCGCCAGTGAGGAAGCGCTTACCAATCTTGTTAACAGGGTGAAAAGCGAAGACCTGGATCTTGTAATAACTGCCGTAATAATTCAGCGCCAAGTTGGTGGCAATCTGGCGTCGATGCTCGATTCAATCGCGGAAACGATCAGGGAAAGGGTCAGGCTGCAAGGTGAGGTTAAATCCCTTACCGCCCAGGGAAGGATCTCAGGCATGGTTATCGGATTTATGCCTATAGCCCTGGCAGGGATGCTTTTGCTGATCAACCGTGATTACCTGTATACCATGTTTACAAACAAAATCGGTATTACGATGTTGTGCGTGGCCGGTATCGGAGAACTTATCGGAATGCTTGCGATAAAGAAAATCGTCGATATTAAAATATAGGAGGACAATATGATTGCGCTGGCGGTAATCTTCATATTTGCTGCTGTCATCACAATTGTTTTGCCGCTATACCTGCGCTTTGAAAAAACAAGCGCGGAAATGTCTACACGCGTAGCAACCGTTCTCGGCGGTGAAGGCCACGCCTCACTACGGGAAGAGGAACTACGACAGCCGCTTTATTATCGCTTTGTCAGGCCGTTACTCAGCCGCCTCGGTTCAGCCGGGAAACACTATATGCCGGCGGGCAGGAACAAAGCCTTAGAGACAAAACTGCTTGTTGCAGGAAACCCCGGAGGGCTTAACGCCGTAGAATTCACCATGGTAAAGTATCTGGCGGGCGCTTTTGGAGGAGCAATCGGGCTGTTACTCGGCTGGGCGGCGAAAATGTCATCGTTAAATATATTGCTCATCTTTTCGTTTTTAGGAATACTTGGGTTAATGTTACCGGATTTTTATGTAAAACAGCGGGTGCAGGCACGTCAGAAATCGGTGCGTGATGCGTTGCCGGACACGCTCGATCTACTGACGGTTAGTATAGAAGCCGGATTGGGATTGGACGGGGCCATTCTCAAAGTTGTAGAAAAAACGAAGGGAGTCCTTTCCGACGAGTTCAGGAGAGTTCTACAAGAAGTAAAAGTGGGAAAGCCGCGGCGCGAAGCCTTGCGCGCAATGGCAATAAGACTCGATTTAGATGACCTGTCTACCTTTATCGGTGCGGTGCTCATGGCGGAGCAAATGGGAGTGCAGCTTTCTAACGTCATGAAACTACAATCGCAAGAAATGCGCACCAGGCGCCGGCAAAGGGCGCAAGAAGCCGCTATGAAGGCGCCTGTAAAAATGCTTTTCCCTCTGGTGATGTTTATCTTTCCGGCAACCTTTATTATTCTTCTTGGGCCTGCAGTCATTAAACTGGCCAAAGTATTTGGCGGAGGTGGATGACGTCTAAATGATCAGGTTAACTAATGTGACTCGAGGTGTGGTTTTGGCTGAAGAGGTAAAACCCGCCTTTTCTTTTTGCAAACGCTTAAAGGGTCTTCTAGGCCGTTCCACGCTTTCCGAAAAGGAAGGTTTGCTTATCGAGCCCTGTAAAAGCGTCCATACCTTTTTTATGAAATTTACGATAGATGTTATCTTTTATGATCACTCAATGAAAGTTGTAGCTATCTACCCGAACTTAGTTCCATTTCGAGTAACGCCGGTTATTAAATCTTCTATTGGAGTTGCGGAGTTGCCCGCGGGAAGCATCTCCCGCAGCGGCACTGCGGTGGAAGATCTTCTCCGCATCGATAAGGTTTGAATAATTCTTATCTATTAAATGGTCTTTTTCCTGTAGGTAGTTCTGCAAAGCATCGTCCTAGGGAAATATTCGCAACCATTCTGCTTTTCATTAATTATCAATAATATTTTCTTACATCTTCCTCACAGAATTACGATTATCCATCTACATTATTTTTGTCCCTATTCGCTATACCCGTCGGGATGGTTCCGGTGCCACTCCCAGGCTGTACTGATTATGGTTTCGATGTCTCCGTAACGTGGATGCCAGCCCAGTTCCTCTTTAATTCTACTGGACGAAGCGACAAGAACCGCCGGGTCGCCGGAACGACGGGGTCCTTCAACAACCGGAAAATTCTTTCCGGTGATGCGCTTTATCGAATTAATAATCTCCCAAACAGAAATTCCTCTTTCATTTCCAAGGTTGTATACACAAGAAGGATGCCCGGATGCCATTGCCTGCAGTGAAAGAACATGCGCCGCAGCTAAATCCGTCACATGAACATAATCACGGAGGCAAGTGCCGTCGGGAGTCTGATAGTCGGTGCCGAAAACGGTTACCGCCCTTTGTCGTCCGAGAGCCGTCTGTAGCGCAATTGGTATAAGATGTGTTTCAGGCCGGTGGTCTTCGCCGATATCACCCGCCGGATCAGCGCCGGCGGCATTGAAATATCGCAGCGATATATATTTTATGTCATAAGCTGCGCTATACCAGCGAAGCGCTTCCTCAAAAGCCAGCTTGGTAGCGCCGTATGGGTTGGTAGGTACAAGTTGATGATTTTCTTCAATGGGTAAACGTACCGGTTCGCCGTATACTGCGGCTGTCGATGAGAACACAAAATACGGGACGCCGGCCAGCCTTACGGTCTCCAGGAGCGTTAGGCCTTTGACCACATTATTACGGTAGTAAAGCGCCGGGTCGGCGCAAGACTGTCCGACAATACTCAATGCCGCAAAATGAAGAACCGCTTCGATCCCGTGTGAACGTACTATCTCCGAAATCAGCTTGATTTCTGAAATGTTGCCCCATATAAACTCAGCGTCCTTTAGAATCCTGGCAACAGCCATATGTCCGCTGGACAGATTATCAAGCACGGTTACCCGGAAACCCGCTGCTAAGAGATCTCGAACTGTATGGCTTCCTATATAACCGGCCCCGCCGGTAACAAGCACGTTCATACAACACCTCGTAAAACTAATCTGCGTCCTTAGTAATCCAGTTGTCTTTTCGCATGATTTGGAGAACCTCGTCCATTCCGTAACATATCTTGGTCTTTTTGTATATGGGAACCCTGTTTGATATCTTAATTAGGTCTATCGTTAATATACGGTCTGGAGGAAATCCAACATCGAGCATATCCATTATAGTAGAAGATCCGAAATTAACAATAAGATCATAATCCCAATAGTTAAGTTCTTCTGCCAGGGTTTCTCGTTCTAGCAAAGTAAAATCCAAATTATCATGGAGGTCGCTAAATTTTTTTTCATTGTCTCTAGGGTGAGGTTTAACTGCCACATGGAAACCTTGTGACAGGATATCTTTGATGAGTCGATAAAATACCGTCATTTCTTCGTGCTCCGGTAAAATTCGGTCCTCAGCAAGGGGGGCACTAAGTATAAGAACTTGAGGCACTGTGGGCTTATGTTTAACCAATAAACTAGATTTAGCAAGCTCGATCTTAAGATATTCCACGTTGGGACGGCGAAACTGTAGTAAATCCGGCCATCTAACCCAAACCTTTTGAACTGATCTCCATGAACCAATTACATCAATATAATCATAAGTAATTCCAAGAAATAATCTTGAAAAAGTCCAATATCCTATTTGTTTAAAAAGTCGCCAGTGATCTGGTTTTTCATAATTGCTGTTACCTTGATCCACCGCGATTAAACAATCGAGGTGTTTTTGCTCCTTTAAGCATCGTGCCATTATTTGGACGTATACATTTTTATCTGAGCCGAAATACAATACTACGTTAGACTCTGTTTTCGCAATAATATTATTTATTAAGCACTTGAATTCACCGATTATGCTTCTATATCGACCTATTGTCTTAAATGGCTGACGCAACAAGTCCCGCTGTCGGAATGAATTTGGCGGCAGTATTATATTAAATGCGTTTGGAAAAGTTTTTTCAATATCAGAAAGTGTTATTTCAGGTATGAATAAAACGACTGAGATATCGTTACACGGAGCAATGTTCTTAACGTACTTAAGCATTAAGTGGTTGGTCACGATTACCCAATTAGTAGGTTTTCGCTCTGTAGGAATAAATATAATAAATCACCTTTATTATTACAAAGTATGCTCTAAACATGCTAATTCCTATTACGAAACAACTCATCTATAATACCATCGAGTTCTAAAGCAAATGAACTTGTTTTGTTCGTTTTGGTTTTATCTGTTTGATAATTGTAATCCTTTATAATTTCACTATACTTAACAATTGCTTCTAATAAACTTCCCAGTTCATAAATTGCAATAACTTTCTTTTCTTTTTCCAGTCTTTTCACGAACAAGACCTGGTGATCATCAACGTGCTCATTAAAGCGTTTTTGACGGGGCACAACTATCGGTATTTTTGCGAAACTTAAAGTCTGAATAATAAGCCCTGGGCCCCCGTGCGTTATTACTATTTCCGCGTCACGAATCAGTCCGATCATCTCGTCAAACGGCATGATACGTTTATACTCGCAGTAAGCAGGTTCAACGGTTGAGTGACCTGTTTGCATAACCACTTTTTCTTTTATATATCCTGATCCTACTGCAGAATCAATAAATTTTACGAGTCTGTCAAAAGGATGCTCGTCGGTGCCGACCGCTACAAAAATCATATTATTTGCCCCATAACAATGCCTTTGTGATAAGACTTCTTTTGTTCCTCCCACTGGAGCAGGAATTTATCGACAATTGGATATACCAATTTCCCTGTCAAAGTCGGTAATTCTACCCTATCATAAACCTCTATATATATAAGTTTAATGCCCAAGAGCTTTCCTAACCAGAAAAACGGCACTGCAACACCTGCCCCGTTAGATATAAGTATGTCGGGTCGTTCTGCACGTAAGACCTTCCAGGCCAGCACTATATTCTTTAATAGATTTTTTATGTTCCTTGTGGTAGGAAATGCTGCCCAATACACTTTTTCCGCATGAAGCAGGGATAAGGCATCCGGCTTTTTGAAGGTCACCCAAAACCTATTGTATTTTCCCCAGCATTCTTCCAATAACGTAAGTTGCCATAGATGACCACCAGATGAACATATTAACCCCAATTTCTTGTCCGAAGCTTCTTTCATAATTGATCTCTCCGATTATCATAATAAAAAGTCTTAAGGCAGATGCATAAATACCATTAGTTGATAAACACTAATTATTGCTGGCAATCTCTGAAGATGTATTACAGGTCCGGCTATTTAAGCTTAAAATTGTTGCTGTAGTCATAGTCCAGAAAATATTATTAATACTAAGTAACTCGCTTTCTCCGAAGTTAATTATGACAATATAAGTCAGGTAAATGAGCGGCCACATATGTTCGATGCTGCTGCCGGACCGGAATCGTTGTATAGCTCGATAAAATGAACTGATTATGATTATAAGAAATAATATGAGACCCAGCATACCTAAGTCGACCCAAAGGTCAAGAAAACCGTTATGACCGTTTGTAGCATTAATCTGAGAACTGGGAAAGAGCCATTTCGAGGAATCGTCATAATAGGGCCAGAAACCTTTAAAACCATACCCAATCCAAGAATGATCAACCGTTAGTTTAATTGCTTCGGTCCAAATACCAGTCCTCCCGGTAAAAGTACTGTCTCGTCCCAAAAGACTCATCAATGTATTAAAATTAAAAATACAAATAAAGGCGGTTCCGGCGCATATGAGGAGAATACCGGTAGTAACGATCTTTCGCGATAAAAGAAATTCCTTATGAAGCAATTCGTTTAAAGGCTGCAGCAACAATGCTGTCATGAAGGCTACCTCAGCTAGACGCGAACCGGAAAAAATACCTAAAAGGAGCATCAACCCTAATGCAAAATAAGCAGTTTTACTCAAATATATGCCACTTTTGATGCTGACTATTAATCCAAGGCATCCCATAAAAACGTAACGTCCGAGGACATTCTTTTGAATATAAATTCCCTGCCAGCAGCCCTCATGGGGAGGTCCGGATATACCGTACAATGGGAATATTAACACCAAAAGATAACTCAACAAAGCGGCTGTTCCTAATGCCGCTAGTAGAAGCCGAAGCTGTTCAACGACAGTATAACGTACGGCAAGGTAAAGACCAAAAGAGGTTGTCAGCACTAAAAGCAGACTTAGCGTCAACGACTGGTACGGCAGGATCGACCATGAAGAAGAGACTACCACTAGCAGTATAAAGAGCCAAAAAAGCTTGTATTGTACTATAATAAAAAATGCTTTCCTTCGATGTAATGCAAGCAAAACTACCGTGAAACAGTAGATAATGAACATTAGTGACATTGAAAGAATATATACTTTTGGAAGATGCAGCCCGAAATGTTTCTGCAGAAGCGGAACAATGGGACCAAAAAGTGGCCCGGTAATAATAAATAGAGCAATAACTGTGAAGAGTTTTTCGCCTTTTTGGGGAATGGATTCATTCATAGTATCTCATCACTCTTTACCTTAAAATATCCCAATTAGTTAATAAAAATTAATTATTGCTGGCAGTTGCTGAAGATGTATCACAGGTATGGCTATTCAAGCTTAAAATGGTTGCTGTAGTCATGGTCCAGAAAATGTTGTTGATACAAAGGAACTCGGTTTCCCCGAGGTTGATGACAACCAAAAACGTAAGGTAAATAAGCGGCCATAGATTTTCGGGGCCGCTGCCGGACCGGAATCGTTCTATCGCTCGGTTAAAAGCTAAGATTAATACGACAAGGAATATTATCAGGCCTAAGAACCCGAGGTCGATCCAGATGTCAAGAAAACCGTTGTGACCGTTTATAGCATTAATCTTTGAACCAAGAAAAAGTAATTTCGAGGAATCGTCAAAATAAGGCCAGAAACCTCCAAAACCATGCCCTATCCACGAATGATTAACCGTCAGTTTAATTGCTTCGGCCCAAATACCAGTCCTTCCTGTGAGAGTAATGTCTCGTCCCAGAAGACTCGTCAGGGTGCCAAACTTAAAAATAAATAGAAAGACGGTTCCGGCGCATACAAGAAGAATACCGGTTATAACGGTCTTTCGTAAGAAGCGAAATCCTTTTTGAAGCAATTGATGTAAAGGCTGCAGCAATAGCGCTGCCATGAAGGCTACCTCCGCTAAACGCGAACCGGAAAAAATTCCGATGAGGAGCATAAACCCTAACGCAAAATAGGCTGTTTTACCACAATATAAACCAGATTTGATACTGACTACAAGTGCAAGGCATCCCATGAAAATGTAGCGTCCAAGAACATTCTTATGAATATAAATTCCCCGCCAGCAGCCCTCATGGGGAGGTCCGGATATACCGTACAGCGGGAATATTACCACCAAAAGAAAACTCAACAAAGCGGCTATTCCCAGAGCTGCTATGAGAAGCCGGAGTTGCTCGGCGACAGAATATCGTACGGCAAGGTAAAGGCCAAATAACGCTGTAAGCAATAGAGCCAAACTTAGCGTCAACGACTGGTACGGCATGATCGACCATGAAGAAGAGACTACCGCCAGCAGTACAAAGAGCCAGAAAAACTTGTTTTGCGCTATAACAGAAAGTGCTTTCCTTCGGTGTAATGAAAGCAGAACTATTGTGAAAAAATAAATAATTAATATTAAGGACATTGAAAGGATGTGCCCTTTTGGAAGATGTAGTCCGAAATGTCTCTGCATAAGGGGAATAAGGGGACCGGAAAGTGCCCCGGTAATAATGAGCAGGGCAATAACTGCAAAGACTTTTTCACCTTTTGGAGGAGTGGATTCATTCACGACGTCTCATCACTCTTTCTTTTAATAAAACCAGTTATTAAAAGAGTCAGCTTTCGGATTGATCCGGATTATTACCGAGCACATTAAATCCTGGCGATCTAATAAGCTCCTCGTCGGGCCAATACCGCGCCGAAGGTCCTGAGAAGCAATGTAATATCCATCCACAGCGACCAATTGTGGACGTACCAGGATTCAAGCTGTACGCGATCCTCAAAGGTGAGTTCATTCCGTCCGGTGACCTGCCAAAGACCCGTTATTCCGGGGCGAGCAATGAGGATGTTTTCCGCCAGGTAGCCGATATCATCACGTTCACGTGGAAGGTACGGCCGCGGACCGGTTAGGCTCATATCACCCCGGAGAACGTTAAGAAGCTGCGGGAACTCATCAAGACTGAAGTGCCGCAGAAACCGTCCTACACGAGTTACACGAGGGTCATAACCTTTGAGTTTGGCGTATAGATGCCACTCTTCGGCGGCGTCGGGGTTACACGCAAGGTGTTTTCGAAGGATTTCTCCGTTATTCAGGTGCATTGTTCGAAATTTGAAGCAAGTAAAGTTTTTACCCCGGCGGCCTATACGGAAATCGCGGAAAACAACCGGCCCCGGTGAATCCAATTTTATGGCTGTAGCCAGGACGATTAGAGCCGGCGTGAGGAGGACGAAGATAACGCCGCCAATAACAAGGTCAAAGATACGTTTGACGAAGCAGTTGAATGGGTTTGCAAGGTTGTTCTTTACCCGAAAGACGAGCGTTTTTTCCTGATAAAGATAATCGGCCTCCGCGCCGACCACCGGAATACCGAAAAGGTCAGGCACAACCACTACCGAGGGCGTCCGGAGGTGCAGTTTGTTTACGAGGTTGACAAGTTCGTTAGCCGGCATCTTAGGAGCGGCAACGACGAGGTTGTAGACTCTTGCACAAGATATCGCCTTGTCGCTGTCGCAGAAGCCGCCGAAAACCGGAAGGTTTATACCGTCTATAAGCACGGCTGTCTTTTGCTTTAAGGGATCGTCGTCGAGAAAACCACATACAGTATAGCCGCGGTACCGATCGTTAATCAGCGCTTTGGCTATGATCCGCCCCGTTTTTCCCGCACCGAATATAAGCACACGTCGCTGCCACATCTTAAAACGGTATAACACAGGCTTGCTCAGATAGCGAACGAAAGGTACAAGAACTACCGCGATTGTATAAGATATTAGGAGAGTGGCCCGGGATACCTCGCTGCTGAATTTCCCCAATGATATAATTGCAAGGATCAAAACAATTCCCAATGTCAATGCCCTGCAGACAGCGCCGCATTCCCGCCAAAATGGAAGACGCCGGTTGTACAACCCTTCATAGGCCAGTGCCCCGATAGAAAGGACAGCCAGCCACCAATAGTGCTTAGAGAATCCCGGCGGAGTGGCGACAAGCTGCAATACCAAAGGCATTAACTGCAGCCTTATTTCTAGCGCGATGTAGAAGCTGAGACTAAGTGAGAGCAGATCGGCAAAGATCAGACAGAATACCTCAGTCATCAATTGAATGTAATAAGAAAACGGCACCGCGACAACAGATGGCGTTATGGAATTATTATCATAAGCTACTTCTATCTTATCGGATAGCAAAGGAGGTATTGTTTTAGATACCGGCGCCATAATACCCCACCTTTCGATTGCTTATGAATTATATCGGTAATATCGGCGATTAAATAAGGTTTCTTTTTTATTCTTGATTATTTATCGTCATGAACCGGTTTTATCCTAAGAAAATTATTTTTTGCCCAAACCAAAAAGAATAAACGGCGCTAATCATTAAATAAACAATGACCAATAAATACTTAGTCAGTTTAAGTCTGCAATTATTAAAAACTATGGCAAGTATTTGATTGAAGGGAAATAAAACAAGAGCGTATCTTACGGCTCCAATGGTATGGGGTTCAGTTAATCTTGGATTTAATAGATGCATTGTGATAACACCTACGATAAATAAAAGATAGGATAGCCTAAATAACTTAATAAATTTAATCGAATAATAAAAAACTGATAGAACGGTAAGTAAGTTCAATAGGGTCTGCAAACCACCCCTGCCGGTTATCAAGTAAAGAGCATCATGAAAAACTGCCTCCCATGGCCATGCGGGAGTGCGGTAAAAAAACTTTTGACTTGTGACGCTCAGAAGTGGATCGCCAAAAGAGCTGTATAGATATAAATGAAAGCCTAAGAAACCTGCCATAACAAGAGATAACCATAAAATTACTTGAAGCTTAATTTTACTGAAATTGTATTTGATAGAGTGTAAATATTCAATAAATAAACAAGTAAACACTAAGGGGGCGGGGTTTCGGGTAAATCCGGCAAGCCCGCCGGTAACTCCGGCAACAGCCCAATTGTTTTGTCGGACTGCATAAAAGGCAATAGTAATCAAAAGAAGGAATAATGATTCGGTATAAACTGCTCCGTAAAAAACGGCAGTTGGGAAAAAAGTTGTTATCCATATAACAGTTTTTGCGGTTTCCTCTGAAAAATCTAATCTGGTCAACCGATAAAGAACATAAAGCGCAAAAATAAAAGCTAAATTTGAAATAATCACGCCGGCAAGTGCTCGAGATGTTTCTGAATATCCGCAGACTTTCAGTAGTAACGGGTAGAGGGGGAAAAATGTAGCAGTGACTTCTCTGTAACCTTTAGTGGCTATTTCGATGTACCATTGGCTATCGTAAGTTGTCCATGGATTTAGTAGCCAATTGTCTACGCCTTCCCAACCCCCGGTCGGTGCAGGACCTCTTACCGCATGTCCCCAATAAACAAAGACAAATTGGTATATTTTAGAGATAATGAAAATAGATAGTATTTCAAGCCATTCCCTTTTAATATAGCGGAACATATTTCCTTCCATCCCTGTCTAGTTATTCTTGGAAGGATAATCTACCTGATTATTACATCCCTTTTCGGAAAAACCGTAGCTATTCCTTATTAAATACAAAGGCCGTTGCTTTACTTCGTTGTATATACGTCCGATGTATTCACCGACGACTCCTATAGCAAAAAGCTGCACACCGCCAAGAAAAAGAACGACGGTAATCAAAGAAGGATAACCTGCGACGTCCCTGCCGTAGAACAACGTTCGGATTATAATAAACAAGGCATAAACAAAGGAAAAGAAAGCCACAGTAAGGCCAAAATAGGTCGCGAATTGCAACGGAATGTAGCTGAATGAAGTGATACCTTCCAGGGCAAAATTCCACAGCTTCCAGTAATTCCATTTGGTCTTACCCGCGTTGCGCGGATTTCTTTTATAAGGAACCGAAGTCTGCCGGAAACCGACCCAACTGAACAAGCCTTTCATGAAACGGTTGCGCTCGCGGAGTTCTTTAAGCGCCTGCGCAACAGGTCTGCTCATTAGCCGGAAATCGCCGGTGTCTTGAGGTATACTTACTGAAGTCATCCTTTTAATAACTCTGTAAAACAGATGTGACGTCCAGCGCTTAAACCAGCTTTCGCCTTCTCTTTCGGTTCGTGTAGCATAAACTACATCGTAACCCTCACGCCACTTTGCTATAAGTTCGGGGATAAGCTCGGGCGGATCCTGAAGATCCGCGTCAATCGGAATCACAACCTCTCCAGATGCGAAATCAAGGCCGGCGGTTAAAGCAATTTCTTTTCCAAAGTTACGAGAAAGGTCTATAATCTTAATCCTTGTGTCTTTTTCGGCGTAATGAAGCAATCGGTCAAGTGTATCGTCTTTACTGCCATCATTGACACATACTATCTCATACGACAAATTTAATTTTCCCATTATTACTACTAACCTTGAGAAGAAAAGCTCGATATTAGGTGATTCGTTATACATTGGAACTACTATTGAAATTAGAGAATTTGTTCGTGTCATGAAATAACCGCCTTTAAATTATATCCTGATAAAGAAATCCACATGGATATTCGCGTTAAGCTGAAGGCTGATTTCTTAGAGGATTGACCTGCAAATGTCTTTGTTGTTCCAAGTAAAAAGTATATTAGTTTTTTACCATAATTTTTACTGTATCATCCTTATAAACTGCCTTCCAATGGGGGGAAAACTGCAGCGCCACTATAAGCGGCGCATCAACGGGCATTAATACATAGTCAATCCTGTATTTTTCCAGCAGTGATGCCGCCTCCGGTTTAAGCCGAGTAATATCTATGTAATCGTCAAAAACTTTCTTCAGATAAACGTCGGCACGACCGTCAATAAAAACCTTCTCCTCCGGACGGTTCCAGATAAGGTAACCGCCCCAGCCGAAGTCATTAAACATTTTTCCCTTTATCGGGTGAGTCTTTAGGTAATCCAAAGCCGCAACGGGGTACTCCGCATCCTTCGGCGTAAAATTATGGTTTATCACATTCTGTGAGGGAAATCTCACAGTAAGGACAAAGATATAGAAAAATACAACTAGCGGCAAAAGAACAGTTTTCAACCTGGATAAGTCTGTATTATATACAAGTTGCGGTTGAAAATACCTCGGCCATAGAAGACCGCTTACGAGTATGGCGTAGGCAATAAATCTCACATAGAAAAAGGCTGCAGTCCCAAAAATTAAGAAAAGCAGCAAATCGGTTACGAAAATCTTCTTCTTGCTTAGCACGAAGGTTAAAAATGTTGACAGATAATAGACAAGAAAAACTTGAAAATATAAATCGTGAAAATTTGGCGATAACCATTCTTTAATTGTATTTGTCATCTGGCTACTACCAGTAGTAATAAAAGGATAAGCAAGAAGTTTAATTCCGTTCGGGTTTAATGTGGCGGCAATAATACACAAAACAGAGTAAAATAACAATTTAATAATCTGGTGTTTATTCAGGTGGATATTTATAATTCTTGCTTCATTTATCCTTGGCATACCGCAGAAGATATACAGAACGACTACTAAGGGACCGACGAGAAAAGACCCGTGAATGTTTGCCCATAAAACACTGATCAAAGGCAAGACGAAAAGATAGTCTTTTTTCTTATTCACAAACAGATATAGAACATAAAGAAATATTATAAAGAAAAAATAGGAAAATATCTGAGGCCTGATTTGAAGGAAGGGTGTGAGCATTAGTCCGACTGCGAGTAGGGTTAATGCGGCAATTAGGTAGGAATCCTTCGGCATGGAAATTAGCCTGAAGTAAAATGTCAACGCCAAGCCCGCGACTATGAGAATAATACTCAGAACACCCCAGAACCCTCCCGCGAGATATCCAAGATAGAAGAGGACTTCCGCAAGCCATTCGTGCGTTATCCATTCCTGTCCGGAGACAGTCCAGGAGAAGACGTCCTGATGGGGAACGGCATGATGACTGACCATATACTTACCGGCAGCCAAGTGCCACCAGGTGTCGGGATCGGAAATCCCGTTCTCAAAAGATACAATAACCTTCACGAGGATTCCGACAATAATTAAGGTTGTGAGAGCCTTTCGGAAACTGTTCTGTGTCATTTTGCTGCTTCTTCCTGTATATTCTACATAATAACTCATATATCGACTATTCGATAATCTTATTCAATTGAATGTCCCGGACTTCCTTCTTTTTCTGGCGATATTTTCAATTTCCTGCAAGACTTTTTGTTATTACCGAGAAATCAGACATTTCACGATTTTAAGGAATGGAAGGAATGGGGAAGATGAGCGTAAAATAAATCATTAAATTGGGGGTGTCGGAATAATGCCGGCTAAGATAATAAGCGTAATGGCACAGAGGTGCTCCATACGCAAATTTACCAAAGAACCCGTGGCCCGCGAGGTTGTCGAAATCCTCTTGGAGGCGGCACGCTGGGCGCCGTCGGGGGGTAACCTGCAGCCGTGGTTTTTCTATGTGGTAACTGATGAAAAACAGCGGCAGTGTCTCGCGGCGGCGGCCTTGAACCAGGGTTTTGTTGCGAATGCTCCGGTGGTAATCGTAGTCTGCGCCGAACCGTCGCGCTCGGCCAAGCTGTACGGTGAACGGGGCCGGCACCTTTATTGTCTTCAAGACACGGCGGCAGCGGCCCAGAACATACTGCTTGCGGCAACCGCGTACGGTCTGGGGAGTTGTTGGGTCGGCGCCTTCGATGAAACACAGGTCAGATTGTGCATGGGAATTCCGGCGGAGTACAGACCGGTCGCGCTGGTTCTTATCGGATATTCGGCTTTCCATCCGGAAAAACGGACGGGACGGCGGAGCCTCGATGAAATAAGAAAGTACTTATAAAAACACACCTGCGGCTCTGGTATAATACTTCGGAGGGGGTAGAATCAGGTAAACTATTGAGGCAAGGGTTTCAGGTCCGGATTCAGAAGTCAGTAGCCAGAATCCAGAATCCAGAATAGAGAAGGGTCTGCCGGAATGTAAACTGCCCTAGTTCGGGATAAATGCCGAATAGACTATCTTGCAAGTCGTTCCTGAGTTTGTTTTTTATTCTGACTACTGAATACCGGATTCTGAATTCTGACCCTGAATAAATCGAATCAGGATGCAGAAAGGAGCTGTTCTGTTGCTTTTTGATCTTTATTTGCCGACACGGGTTCTTTTCGGCCCTGGAAGCACCTACCGTCTGGGCGAGGAGGCCCAGTCTTACGGCAAGAAGATACTTCTTGTCTCGGGCAGAAACAGCCTAAAGATCAGCGGCAACTTCGAGCGGGTGACCGCTCCCTTTGCTATTAAGAAATTTGAGTTAGTCTATTTTGACAGGGTAGAGCCGGAACCGTCTCTTGAGTGCGTGGAATCATTGCGGCAGTACGCGCGGGAAGAAAATTGCGACCTGATGGTGGCGGTGGGCGGCGGCAGTGTTCTTGACGCCGTCAAAGCCGCTGCCGGACTTTTTAACGAAGACGGTTCGGTAAAAGACTATTTTTACGGCAGGGAGGTAACCCGGCCGAAGCTTCCCTGGTTTGCCGTGCCGACGACCGCCGGTACCGGTTCTGAAGCCACTGCCAACGCGGTGCTCGTCGACCGCGAAGCTGGGAAAAAGCAAAGCCTGCGGCACGCCTTCTGGCTCCCGGACGTGGCGGTGGTGGATCCGATCCTGACGATGTCGCTGTCGAGGGAGTTGACCGCGTCCACCGGGCTCGATGCTCTTACCCACGCCGTCGAAGCGTACACCAACCGCTTTCCAAACCCGCTCAGCAACGCCGTCAGTATCGAAGCCGTGAGACTCATCGTTCAAAACATTCATACCGCCTACTCAGTTTCCCGAAACCGCGACGCGCGCGAACGTATGATGCAGGCCAGTTTTCTCGCCGGAATGGCCATCCAAAACGCCGGTGTGGGGGCGGTTCATGCCCTGGCGCATACCGTCGGGGTACGTTATGCCGTGCCCCACGGTTTAGCCTGCGGTTCGCTCCTGCCGTTTGTCATGGCCTACAACCTGCCGTTGGTGGAAGAAAAATACGGCGCTTTGGCGATTGCTGCCGGAATTGTCCCGGGAGGCACGGACTCGGGCGCCGCCGCGGCGCGCTTTCTTGAATACGTGCGTCGTCTGGTTGACAAACTGGGCTTGCCTTCACGTTTGGGAGACCTGGGGATCAGGGAGGCCGATATTGAAAGTCTGGCTGACGCCGCATTAACGGCAGGTTCCCTTAAGGTAAACCCGCGCCGTGCGACCCGGGAGGAGTTGCAGGAGATCCTGCGCCAGGCGTTGTAGGCAGAATATAGAATGTAGAATATAGAATATGGAATTCAGGATGCAGAATTAGGATCTACTCTTTGCATTGAAAAATACGTTCGAGGCGCGCAAGCGCCGCTTTTTTATCGCTCTCACCGATACGAGCCCGGTCCACGGCCTTTTTGAGAAACTTAATGCTGTGGTCATATGTTACGCGGTCGACGGGAAAGGGAGTGCCGTCTTTACCGCCGTGGGCGAAGGCAAACCTGGCCGGATCACGATAGCTCGGAGCGGTACCGTATACAAGCTCGGCTATAAGACTGAGCGCCCGGACCCCGCGAGCTCCGACGCCGGGTGTTTCCAGAAGACTGATAAAATCTTCGGGCTGCCGTAGATAGCTTTTTTCAAAAACCGTTTTCAATCGCGCCGGGTTCAGGTCGGCAATAAGGAGACGGTGGCGCTCCGGCAGGTCGAGCACCCGGTCCTGTATACTCTTCAGTTCCCCGACCAGCAATTCCGGGCGCTCACCCGAAATAGCGGGCAGGTTTTTGCGTGACCCGTCACTTTCCCTGGCGACGAGATTGAGCGTCGGACCGGAAGTATCGCAGCAAACCGCCGTATGCGGCTCCACCACAAAGTCGCCGCAAGCGTTCGACAGCCAGTGATATCGCCGGGCGCGGCGGGCTTCCGGATTCATGCCTTGCTGAACCACCGTCCAGGTTCCCTTTACCGAAAAAATAAAGGAATGGTGGTAAAGGTCGTACCCGTCCTGAAGCGCGGCCTGATCCACCTTTGCCGTTAGACGCGAAGCTCTCACCAGTTCCTCGGGGTTGGCGCCAAGCGGGTACCGGTCCGCAATCCTTATAATCTCCTCCGGGGTTTTTAAAGCGGTGGCGCCCTTCCCGCCGCAGACGAAAATTCCCAGATCCCTCTGCCCCTCACGCAGGGCCTCTTTCAGCGCGCCGCAGACAGTGGTGGTGAGTCCCGACGAGTGCCAGTCGAAACCAAGCACGCATCCCAGAGCCTGGAACCAGAAGGGATCGCTCAAGCGGTTCAGTACCCCGTCCGGGCCGTCCTCCATGACCATCAATTCCACAAGAACCCGCGCCAGTTCAACCATTTTCTCAAAGAGCCAGCGCGGACACTTTCCCGAGTGCAGCGGGAGGTTGGCGATACCGGTTCGCAAGACGATTCTCCTTCCGAGAATAGTAAAACCGCCAAGGCGCCAAGAAAATACATGACAAGAAAAAGAATATTTGATAACAGTTAAATAGCCATTATCACGTCAATTCTCATGTTTCGTCATGCCGTTGGATGCGCAATATGGAACTCCTCCAAGCAGTAGCTTACCGCTTATTCGGCAGAGTGGCAATAGCCCGCCCTAACCGCCAAGACGCCAAGAACGCCAAAAGTATAATTATATTTTTCTAAACAAGTCAGACTCATTTGCCACAAGAAAAAAACCAGGTGAAACCTGATTCACCCGGTTCTTTCTTTAATAAAGAAACCTAATACTGCAGTTTAATTCAATGTTTGTTCCCGTAACCGTACCCATTCGCTTTTTGAGCTTTACTCTTCTGCGGCTCAACCTTTTTCGGCGCCGGTTGAGGCAATCCGGTCATCCCTACATCCATACGGGTAAGCTTCTTTGCGGCAACGGTTACCACTTTATGCACAGGTTTGTAACCAGGCCGTACCGCCAGGAATTGGTAGGTGCCGGGCGGCGCGTTCAGCACAAAAACTCCGGTTTCGTCGGTGCGGGCGATCCTGAGCATACGTGATTCAATTTGCACGTCAAGCTCTTCTTCCTCAAAATCCTTTGTTATGTCCATTTTCCAATTTTTCATCTTAAGTTGATTTCCTTGCAACAGCGGTCCCGGTTGGTTCGAGTAAGTGAACAAGACTACCGTGGCCCGGTTAAGCGGTTTATTATTGTAAACGTCATAAACCACTCCGCCGACGGAGCCGAACTCCCCGCGAAGGTACACATTCTGGGTTACGGTGGATCCGGGCGCCACTCGAACTGTGGCCCTCCACGGAAGATACCAGGGAGCGCTTACAGATATAACGTATGTTCCGCCCGGAAGGTTGCTGAGCGTGTATGCTCCGCCACCGTCGGTCGTGGTCCAAGTAAGCGGATCATTTTTAGCAAATCGTTTGGCGATACCCGGAGGCAGGTCCTTTTTATCCCATACTCCCCAGGCCGGCGGCACGCTCGCGCCGATCCGCCATGCGGTAACCAGGGCTCCATCCACGTAAGTGCCCGTTCCGACCGTTACCTTTCCTTGAATATCACCTGTGAAAGGCAGATTTCCCGAGTATACTCCCACCACTGTTTGATCCGCAAGTGCCGGAAGCGCAGCTCCGAGAAGCAAACACAGCGTTAAGGCCGCCAATATGGATATCAGTTTTGAACGCATTATTTTACCTCCATTATTATTCTCAAAGGAACTTTCAAATGAACTCACATACCTCCCCCCGGCGATTCGTGCTGTTAATCTAACATACGCGGGGTGTGGAAGCCTTTTGGACGGTACCCTCTAAAAAAAGAGTCTTTTAACGAATATATTTTCAGAACGGATAACTGAAACCAATCGGTTTCATTTCTGACTCTGACGAAGGGGAGGAGTTCGTGAGATTTCTGCAGAAAGAATACGCATAAGCTATCTTTTTCGCGGAGACTGGGGTGCAATCTGTTGGACGACCCGGCGATCAGAGAAGAGTTCTTGTCACGGGCAAAGCGCGGTGACCGAAAAGCAAGAGAGGAACTCATTGAACACCACCGGCATTTTGTGCTCCGCACGGCGCGTGCCTGTTGCAGACAAAACGTGGGCTGGAGCGATGACGTTGCGAGTATGGCGTTGATTGCTTTTGACGAAGCCATTGATGCTTATGACAGCGGTCGGGGCGTTCCCTTTCCGGCGTTCGCGCGAATAGTGATAAGAAGCCGTATCACCGACCATCTTCGCAAGGAGGCGCGCGAAACAAACGGCTTCAGCATTGACGAACTTGACCACGTAAACGGGTCTTCCTCCATAAAGATAGCACACGTACGTTTTTCTGAAGATGAAGTAATAAGGGAACGCCGTGAAGAGATAGAACGCTATGCGAAATTACTGTCCGAATTCGGTTTAAGTTTTAGAGAACTGACGAAGGCGGCGCCGAAGCACCGTGACACGAGATTAAATTTACTGATTGTGGCCAGGGAAATGTCGAAGAATGATACGCTGTTCAAGGTGTTCGTTGAGAAAAAAAGACTGCCGATAAACGAGTTGACCCTTGCTACCGGCGTGCCAAGAAAAACTCTCGAGCGAGGCAGGCGTTATATCGTTGCGCTAAGTCTTATTTTAGGGTATCCTGAGGATTTTACTTATCTATACTCTCATCTTAAATACTGTTGACAAATGTCTTGGGATGAATATCGGCGAACAATTAATGAGGGAAGAGAAATGAAAGAGCAGGAAAAGGGTATTCTTTTAGAAAAAAACGGTGCGGAAATAGTCTTTACCACAGAGGGAAATTTTTGCTTCGTTCAAGCCTCCGCTGCACAAGTCGGGTCCGAAGTTCCGGTTAAACCTCGTTTAATCCACTGGTGGCAGACACTCGCCGCGGCTGCCGCGGTAGCCTTCTTCTTCATCGGCTTCGGACTTTACCGTTTCCTGGTTCCCTCTCCTTGCGCTTACGTTGCGCTCGATATTAATCCCAGCCTGGAATTGGGGATCGACCGTCAGGCCAGGGTATTGAATACAAACCTCCTGAATGAAGATGCCCGCAGACTGGTATCAGGTCTTAAACTTCGCGGCATACCGGTGACAAAGGCCATCGACTTACTCCTGGATAGAGCGGAAGAGCTGCATTATTTAACCCGAGGGCAGTCAGGCGTGGTTATGGTAACCGTAGTCCCGGTTGAAAGGGGAGTCCCTGTACCGAAAACGAGTGAATTGGCTGAAGTTGCCGCAAGTCACATTCATAAGGCGGATCTTCCTGTAAAGGTCGTAGCTTCCTCGTCGGCGTCGGGCATTCGCGGGGAAGCCCGCCGGGAAGGGCTTTCATCCGGCAGATACGCGTTAAAAATTGGAGGGGAGAATTCCGGACGGACGGTAACGATACAAGAATTAAAACGGGAAGGTCTGGCACAGTTTGAAGAAAACAAGAAGGTATCAGTGGAACAGTTGCTCAAAGCCGGAAACCAGAAAGGTATTGTCGTTAAACCCGTAGAGATAAAATACCTGCATAGGTCTAAGGATAACGGTTCCGGTGCGATAAAACCGAAGCAGGACGGCTCTGATCCGGGACGGAAGCCCACTCCGCCGGGAAAGCCGAAAACAACGGTAAAACCCAGGTCTGAAGGGCAATACCGAAACAGCGCGGGGCAAACAGGGGAATCAAGCGGTTCGAGGAACAGATTCGGGAAAGAAAAAGATGAAACCGGAGTTTCGGAACCCGCAGACGGAGGAAATCCTCCTGCGGTTCAATCGAACGACTTGTTGCCGCAGGAAAACGTCGTAAACCCAGGGGTTTACGACCCTGCGGAAACTGGGCAGCATATCTTTACGGGCGGTGAGGACATTATAAAGGAAATGAATAGTAGCGGTTACGGACAAGTTTACGGTGGCATGGATTACACTCCGGAACGTTAGGGGACAGACCGGTAAAGGTTCTTCATTCGCCTCTTCCTTAAATTTTCTGGAACACCCTTGCCGGAGGGTGTATTATTTTTTTAAGATATATTTTGGAGGTCAAGATGATTCCACTCAGAGATACTATCCGTTCCAGAACCTTTCCCATCTTTACAGTAAGCTTAATTATTATAAACATCGTTATATTCCTGTACGAAGCATCGCTTCCCCAGACCGGGCTTGCAGAGCTGGCTAAAGGTCTGGGGGTGGTTCCGGCAAGGGACTTACCCGCGCTTTTCCAAAGCCCTTTAAGTCTCTCGACAATTGTACCCTTTTTCACCGCAATGTTTCTTCACGGCGGCTGGTTCCACGTCCTTGGGAATATGCTCTACTTATGGGTGTTCGGTGATAACGTTGAGGATTCTGTGGGGCGCGGGCGGTTTCTGGTTTTTTACCTTTTGACCGGGATAATCGGGAGTGTGGCCCATGTTCTGGCCAATCCCGGGTCGGCCATGCCTACGATAGGGGCCAGCGGGGCGATTGCCGGCGTTTTAGGGGCTTACCTGGTAAGCTTCCCGCGTTCAAGGGTGTTGACGCTCGTCCCCTTGTTATTTGTGTTCCTGGTTGAAATCCCCGCGACCTTTTTTATCGTTCTGTGGTTCGGGATGCAGCTTCTAAACGGGGTTGCTTCCATCGCGGTACCGGGCGAGACCGTCGCCTGGTGGGCGCACATAGGAGGTTTTGTCTCGGGCGCAGTGCTTATTCGATTCTTCCGGCGGTAAACTCCGCATCGATGGTTTGTCCTTCGAAGGATGTATCGCCCTTCTGGTAGTACCGCAATAACCTTGCGCCGATGGCCCGCGCGAAGAAATAATTAATAGCGCCGGCGGCGAGCACCCCGATCAGGGGCAGAAGCCGCGGGATTAATTGACGCTGGCTGGCGCGCAACCCCAGGTTGATAAGGATCCTTTCCAGGATTTCGTTGGTCAGCTGCTTTGAGAACTGTGCCGCGACCAGCGTGGTGAGCCGCTTGTTGATACCATGAATGCCCACGGCGAGGGTAAAGGCCAGAAGAGCCTCACGTTGCGCGGCGGGACTCCGGGTGTCACGCCCATAGAGGGTTGCCAGTTCAAGGACCAATCGGGTAATCGCCATGCCTAGGACGCTTATATCTATCGCGGCGCCGCCTAAAATCGCTATTAACGTTCCCAAACCAGGCATTATAGCGGGGATCGCGGTAAAACACCCTGCCAGAGCGCACAACAAGCATTTTTCCTTTATTACCATCCATGCCAGTTCTTCTCTGTCCAGTTCGGGATACTCTTTCCTAATGTTTGAGATCTTGCGCCGGGCGGCATCCACACCCGCTTTACCGAACGGATTAAAGCCGAACATTTGTTTTCCCTCCGTGAAAGTTATTATACCATGAGCGGGTACCCTCCCCAATAAACAGAACCAACATAACGGGGTTATCTTTCCGGAGTCCGCTTCGCCAAAGAACTAAAGGTGGGCAAAACCCACCTTACTATAACCTGGCCGCCAAGACGCCAGGAATGCCAAAAGTATTTTCCCATTTTCTAAACAGAGTCAGAACCTAATTTATCAACAACAAGCAAAAGGCATAATTTCATATATAGGAAAAGGGCGAGCGTTTTTCACGCCCGCCCCTCTTACACGTTTACGCTTGTTTAATTAACGGTACCTGTCGCTTTAAGTATTCGCTCGGCCATTACCGCCGAAACGGCGCGTGTGGTATCGGTCCGCGGTGCAAAGCTGCCGTCCGTATTACCGGCGATAATTCCGGCTTTCACCGCCGACGCGACGCTGGTCTGCGCCCACAAAGCGATCTGGTCGTTGTCGGAGAACTGCGCCAGCAGTTGTGCGGTTTCGCCGTCGGCAAGGGCTACGGAGGCGTTTGTTTTTTCAAGTACACGCAACACTATCGCCGCCATCTCTTCACGGGTGATGGTACGTTCCGGCGCAAATTCACCTTCGCCGATGCCTTTGACCAGACCCGCCTCATAAGCGGCTTCGACCGCGCCGTAATACCATTTGTCGGCGGATGCATCGGTAAAGGTTGGTGTTTCAGGTCTGCTTTCCATGATACCGAGAGTGCGCAGCATAAGCGCCGCAAACTCGGCGCGGGTCACCGCACGCTCCGGCTGGAAACTGGTGTTTGAAACACCCTTTACCACGCCGCGGGCGTTCATGAAAGTGATGCTGCGTTTTGCCCAGTGGACGCCGATGTCCGAAAAGCCGCTGTTATACGCCAACACTGCGTACTTGCTTAGATGGCTGAGGTCCACCGAAGCCTTTCCGTCTTCGGCGGTTCCTCCTACGCAGGTGAGCGTGCCGTCGTCATTGATCCGGTAGACGAAGAGGCTGTTCTGGTCGGTCCCGGCGGAAGCGTTGTAGGCGATGATGAGGGTCACGGACTTGTGCAGCGTCGCGTTGCCGGAGCCGCTGGTGATCTCGATGCTTACTGCGCCGCCGACGGCCGAAAGGTTGGAAGGCAGGTTCGGCGGCGCGGAAACGGGCTCGACGCTTACCGTCACATTCTGCCCGGAAGGTAAAGTCCCGGCGGGGATTGTAAGGTCGGCCCACCTGGTGTCGATTGTAAGACTGGCACCCCCGCTCGCCATAGCATCCACCGACGTTCCCGACAGGCTGACGTTGACCGGGGTTTCCACCGTGCTTACATCTACGGTAAGCGCTGTTTGTCCATCGTCGAGCTGCTCCTGCACTGCAGCGTCCGATACCGCGGCGTCGGTCTCGCCATCCGGTGTTGTGCTCAATGTCGGTGCAACTTCTCCCGTGGATGTCGTCGGTGTCGGTTGGGTTTGCGGTGTCGTACTCGATCCGCCGCCGCCGTCCGCCGAAGCCCTGGTTACGGTCAGCGTGTAGGTTTTAGTGGAACTCCCTTGACCTGTCACGACCACAGTGATGGTGTTGCTGCCGACATTCAGGCTGACTCCCTGTGCCGAACCGCTTGCTACAGCGTTGCCGTTTATCGTAATAGCCAGATTCCCTGCCGCCGCAGTCGGCGTGACGTTGAGGGTGCTTACACTGTTGGCGACCGCAGCGGTATAACTCGTAACGTCCGAGTCGAAAGCCGGGGTTAAAGTGCCGGAACTGATAGTCAGATTGCTCAGGGAAACGTCGGGTTCGATCTCGTACTTGGTGAAGTGCGCGACCGGAAGGGTCAGGGTACCGTTGTTTTCGCCGTATACGAAGGTGGCCGTTCCCCAGTCGACCAGGTTCGGGGCCGCAGTAGCGCCGTCATCGTAAACAGAAGTCACGTTAAGTATCGCTTCATTGAGGGTTATAGGCCCCGCCAGCTGAGCGTCACTGAAGTTGGCCGCCCAGTCGGCGAATTTTTCTTTAATGTTAAACAACCTGATCGTTGCTTCCTTATCGTTGAGGTAGTCTTGCGCCTCCGCCTGGAGAGCCGGATCGGTATAAACGTGAACATCCACCGAAGGTTCTCCGGAAGCGAAGGTCATGCCCATGGCCTTGAAAACACTGCAGATTTTCGGCGGGCTGCTCGGGCCGGCACCTTCCAGGAAATCTATGTAGTCCTGAACACCTGCTTCATACTGGGCGAACTCGATCTCTCCCGTGGCCCGATAACCTCCCGGCATTGGGTCGCCTTCCGGCGTAAGGTCGGGTTGATAAATGATAAACGCTACCGGCGCGCCGGCGTTCATCTGTTTCATATTGAGGCCCGGCGAGTCAAATGTCGGGCGCGATTTTACCGGAGGCCCCGACAGGAACGGCCACCCTCCGGGGAACAACACCTTTTCCGCATCGGGCGGTTCAAGGTCCATGTTTACCAGAACGATGTCCAAATCGCCCGAACCGCTGACAAGAGGGAATGACTGTCCATAGGTTACGCCCGGGGGTCCTCCGCTGTCCTCGTAAACCTGTACGGCTACCGGGCTGGGGCCGCCTCCCGCACGGTTTTGGTCGTTATTAATAATGGGTGTGGTAAATGCGACGCCGCTGCCGCTCGGGGCTCCGGCAAGCCGCCAGTTATTGGTTTGGCAGCCGTAGACAACGTCACTTATAGTGAAACTGCCGAAATCCTCCCTGCCGAAAGCCACGCTGTAGTTTCCGGCCGGGAGTCCGTACACTGTAAATGAGAAGGTATCCGGCGTCCCCGGCGTCTCCCGATAGTAATAGATGTGGTCGGCGTCGGTGTCCCCGTTGCCGCCAAGCGTTACACTCAAGACGGTTATGGTCAGATTGGAATCCACGTAGTTCCCTGCAGCATCGTAAACCGTCACCGTCACGGGGTATGTTCCGGGATCTATCACGCTCGTATCAATCGTCCAGATCTTACCCTTCAGGTTACCGTCCGTCACCACGGTCGAGGATGAAGCGCTGATTCCGCTAAGGACGAAATCGTCGTCCTCAATGGGGCTTAATACATCGCCGGCGTAAACCTCCACCGTTACATTGTTGTCGGGCGGGGCGTTTTTAACCTTTATGTTCGGGTTTACCTGGCATGAGTGTATTTCAGGCGGGGTTGTGTCGTAAACGAAGGTGCTGGTCGAACTGCCCACCGGCGGCCCGGGGAAAGCATCGAAAGCTGAAAGATTCAACAAGTAAACGCTGTTCCCTACAGAGGTGCCGGAGAAATCCAGGTTCCAACTGTAAACAGAACCAACCGCGCTCAGGGCGTTATCCCATTTAGAATCGGATACGGCGGTTCCTCCTTCGTAAACGGTGCCGTAAACAACAGAAACGGAGGAGCCGCTGGAATCGAAATTACCGGTTACACTGCTTAAATTCTTTGAATAAGTAACTCCTCCTACTGTTGTGCCGGAAGTGATTGTCCACGTAGCCAGCGCGACCCCGGGAGCCGCCAGGCACGCCATAGATAAAAGAAAGATCACCAGCGGCTTCAGGGCGCCGCTTTTTACTTTAAACATCCGCAGGACACCCTCCTTTCAAAATGATGGTCCATTTTATACTCACCAACATTCCGCCCCTTCCACCCCCCAGCAGGTTGGCTGTTTAGATAATTAATGATTTAGAGAGGCCGTCTCTACGCAACATCAAAACCTGAGAATCACAAATATATTTATCGGAATAAACTGGTCACACTTAACAGTTAAACACAGCGTAAACTCGAAAAAAAGGAGACACACGCCTTGGCGTGTGTCTCTTCGCGCTAAATTGACTGTTAGTACCTGATGTCGGTAAGCCAGTTCCAACCTGCGTTATTGTCCCAGTTAGCCGCGCTGTCTTTGAAACAGAAGTTCATTTCCGCGTTGCCGTGTGCGGGCAAGGAAATCGCGAAGCTGCCGTCGTGTTCGCGCCTCATCTCAGCGGTACTGGTATTTGTCCAGCCGTCGTATCCATAGTAGCAGAATACGCGGTCGGCGCCGCTGTTCTTGAGCAGGCCTTCGTAACGGATAAAGACGTCTCTACCCTTGATTGCCGGCGACGGCGAAACGTCGACGCGCTGGTCCAGTACATGTTTACCGTTGGCAATAAACATATATTAACCTCCTTTTAGCGAAATTTTTAAACTCTATTTCTATGTTGCGCCGCCTAGTGACAAAAATACTTGGCAAATATTACGGCAAATTCTTGTGTTCAATATCACTTAGCTATATCGAGAAGCTCTTTACGAATCGTCGTAAACTCTGAATTGTGATATGGATGTGTTTCAGGTGCGTGTAACGCACAGCATCGGGGAAGCCGCCTGTCTTGGTCGGATTTCAACTAATTTGATCGTCCGGGTGCAATTTACCCGCCGGGCTGAATATATTTTTTCATATGGTTGTCCTATTTCGAAAGGGGAGGTAGACAAAAATGGACTCGGCGAAACTGAGCATCTGGGTTTCGGGCATCGACGACCCGTGCGGCGTCGACAACAAAAGGTGGTATATCACGATCTATGATTGCAACGGAAACGTTCTGCAGTGGGGGAACAGAAAGTACGTTGTTCTCCCGGCCCAGTACGGGCACCTTGAGGTGGACGTGCCTCCGGGTTGTTACTACGTGAAAGGTGTATGGGGTTTTACCGTCGTGGTACCGGGGTTTGAGTATATGGCCAACCACTTTACAGACGCGGCGATAGTACAGGCTCGCTGCGGCGAAACGGTTTGTGCGAAGCTGTTCAACCCGTCGGCCCACCGCTGCGGCAGCATCATCGTCCGCGCGATAATGGACCTGGTGCAGCAGAAGGCGATCAAGTCGGAGACCGCGCGTAAAGTCGTGCAGGCGATGGAAGAACTCCTGGCCGAGCTTCCCGTGCCTGCTAAAGAGTTTGAACTTGGACATCAAAGCGAAATAGAAAAACTCGTCTGCGAGCTCGAATGCGGGGGGAAGGCTCAGTGCAGGAAACCTGACGTGTAGAGACGGAACGCCGCCGGTTCTCAAATCCGGGAAGCACCTTAAAGGGCGGTGTTTGGGTTTGCGCAACAGCCGCCTTTCTTTTTGAGCTTGACTCGTGTTAGAGACTGTAGAGGTATCTTTTTATTTGGGAAGGAAAGGTGAGACCGTTTTTATGTAGAACATTATTATTTCAGAAACGACTTTGTTGAGCGGCCTTTTGATGAAGTTAAACCTGCGTTTCAGCCTCAGGGAGCAGCGTGTGGGTATGGATACAAAGCATGTAAAATGGCTTATCAGCGAATTGCCTGTATTAATCGAAAAAAATATCATCCCGCAGGAAAGCGCTGAAAAACTGCGCAATTATTACGGCGACGCCGAAGTCGGTGACGGGCGGCGAATCGCCTTAATTGTCTGCAGCATCCTGGGCGCCGTTTTGATCGGCGGCGGCGTCATACTTATTCTGGCTCATAACTGGGATTACCTCACACGTCCGTTCAGGACTTTTCTGTCACTCGCCCCGCTTGTTCTTGCTCAACTCCTTGCCGGATGGGTAACCTGGCGCCGCATGGAGTCCGCCGCTTTAAGAGAAGGGGCGGCCACCTTCCTGATGCTTGCCGTCGGGGCATCCATCGCCTTGATCAGCCAGACCTATCATATATCGGGACTCGGGGATAACTTTCTGCCGATATGGATGCTGCTGAGCGTGCCGTTGGTCTATCTGATGCGCGCCAACCTTCCGGCGGTTTTTTATATCGCGGGCATAACCGTCTGGAGTGCCGGGGCCGGGGAGGGACATTCATATTACTACTGGCCGCTGGCGGGGCTTATAATCCCTCATTTCTGGATTCTCGCAAGAGAATACCTCTTCTCGAACCGGCTTGTCGTTCTTTCATGGGTACTTGCTCCTTCACTTTGTGTGGCTGTAAACGTTACCTTGCCACAGTTAGTTGAGTCTTTCGGCGTAGCCTTAATCTCCGGTGTTTTCGCAATCTATTATCTCGGCGGAAGTCTTTTCTACATGGAGAGACGTGAATGGTGGCGGCAGCCTTTTGAAAGCCTGGGGGCGGCGGGAATTATCGTAATTTCGTTTTCGCTGACCAACCAGGGAATATGGGAGAATTTCGTCTGGCTTGCAAATCGGCCCGGCGGCGCCGGTACATTTAACCCGCTGCTCGTATTCGGCCTTCCGATTAGTCTTGTTACGTTGTGCCTTCTTGCCGTTTGCGTGCGCCGGGGCCGAAAGGGAAAAGAGGCGCTCGGGATTGCGCCGTTGATAGTTACTCTGGGCTATGCGTTTTTGGGACATCCGGTATCAGCTGTCAGCGAAACCGGCATTCATGACAGTGTTGTTATACCCGCCGTGTTATTCAACCTGTACTTCTTTATTATCGCCACTGCCACCATTATTTCCGGAATCCGGAACGGGCGCCTTGTTACCGTTAACGTTGGGATGCTATTGCTGGCGGCGCTGATCCTTGCGCGCTTCTTCGACAGCGACATCGGATTTGCGGTTCGCGGCGTTGTCTTCATTGTCGTCGGCATAGGTTTTCTGGCGGCCAACCTCGTGCTTTTACGCCGCGTCAAAGGGGGTGCGGCATGAAAAGTAAACACTTGATACCGGCGCTTTTCATACTTCTGGCGATCATCCAGGTCGCCGTACCCGTTAAGATGATTTTTGACCGGGAAATAACCTTAAAAACCGGACAGCGGTTTAAATTCCACACCGCTCCCGTCGACCCTTACGACGCCTTCAGGGGCCGGTATGTGGCAGTCGGCATCGAGAGCAGTGCCGTCCCCGCCGTCGGCGTCATTGGATTAAAACGCGGCCAAAAGGTCTACGCCCATATCGCCGTTGACGAGCAGGGTTTTGCCGCCTTCAGCAAAGTTACCGCGCGACCGCCTGAAGGCAACGCCTACGTCAAGACCAGGGTGAATTTCGTTATAGATGAACCTTCCGGAACAAAGGTGTATTTCAAGGCGCCGTTCGACCGTTACTACATGGAAGAAAAGGACGCGCCCGCCGCCGAAGACGCCTACCGCACGTACGGCATAAACCCGGAGCGTCCCCGGGCTTACGTAACGGTGCGCGTCAAAAACGGGCTCGCCGTGCTTGAGGAGCTATACATAGACGGAAAACCGATACGTCAGTTTCTTCGCGAAAACGGGCGGAACCCGGGATTATGAATAAGGCGCAATATCGGTTTTCCTCGGAAATGAAAGACTTCCTTTCCAGGCTGTGCATGTCGCGCTCCGCCGCACCCGGAAGCTGGTCGGTCGTCTGGGATCCAGCCGGTGCCGGGGATGATGTATTTTCAACCTGGGTCTATCCAGTAACCCGTCAGGCTATTATCGAAAAGAGTAAAAGTCTTCAATTCTTGAATATCGGAGACTTAGGCGTGAGCGCGGTCTGCCTCCGGCGCGGTCACGGCATTGTCGTCGAAGAACGGCCGGTTGACCTGAAAACACATCTCCGGGGCGAAAAAAAGGTTTTCTACGGGTTTAAAATGGGCAAAAACGTGCTCTATTATTGTGTCACTACGTGGCCGCGCGAAGGATTGCCCGGTGTTCTAAAAGCGCGCGCCTTATTGGATCAACTTGCGAAAGGCGACCTGAAATCCGACTATCGGCCGTATTTGCCGGAAAGCCGGGTCGTCGAGCTTATTGCGTCAGGGTTCGGTCTCAGGTGGGTTCACTGCCGGCACAAGGAATACTACTATCGTGACCGCAGGTTCAGGTATATCAGCGTCGAAGGACACCTATTGGAACCCTCGTTGAACGTTCAAATATTCATTTTTGATAAGGAAGACTCCCTCCAGTGGCTTATGGCCAAGGCGAAGCCCGTCCCGGAATACGAGCGGATGCCGTCGAGACATATCGCGCACCGCGTCCACGGTCAGAGTGTGTTGGTGTTGACGGAGGATTTATGCGACACTGGGAAGACCGGGTTAGAAACGGACCTGCATCTAACCCTGCAACGACTCGCAGCAGGTCTGGAAGGGGGTGTTTTTAACCTTTCTGCTGTTGATATATCCACGATTCACACCGTTGACCCGGAGTTTCAGTGGAAGAACATGCTCGGACGGTATGGATAAAGCTATACGCGGCTTATCGCCGCGCCCTACGAAAGAGCGCTTATTTCCGAGAGAGTTCGCCATGCGGGCCTTTAGCTCGCACCAAGGGAAATCCGAAAATGACGCTGTAAACAGCTATTTTACTTTTGATAAATATTCATTTCCTGATTCTTGGCGTCTTGGCGGTTGATCAATTTTAAGGAGGTGCAGGGAAATGTCGGAGAAAACCATCATCGACTCCGAGGGAACAGAAAAATATATAGAAAAGTTTCTGGCGCCGGTTACTGATGCCGCAAACGCCGCGGAAATGCTGCGCGGACGTCTGGGCACGTACCCGTTTTACGCGCTGTTTCTTTACAGTGAAGTAGACGAAGATATCGCGGAATTTGTCAGGGTAAAGGGCTCCTGGCTGCACAGTCTGACCGGCAGCGACTGCCTGGTTGGCGTATTGGAAAACCCGGGGGAGTGGGGAGAAGGATGGGAGCGTCACTGGCGGCAAAGGCTGGGAGAGGACTACGACAAGGTTTCTGCGGAATGGCTGAAACTGAAACCGTTCGACCGCAACACCGCTTTTTCGCTGGCGGAACTTCTCGAGGTGGAAAAGAACACCCTTCCGTGTATCGTTTTTATGGAATCCTTTGAGGATAATAAGATCCTGTGCATCCCCTTGGTAGCAGATAAAGCAGGTTATCCAAAGTATTTTATGGACGTCTTCGCCGCTATCGGGCACGCCGTTGATGCCCCGCCCGGAGAAAGGCTTCAAGCCTTGCGTTCCGAGTGGCGAAAGGTTTGGGCCAAGTGGATACTGCCGGAAAAGATTAAACACTTGACGAAGGTACTTCAGGAATGGGGATCTATCCTAAAAGAAACAAAAGAAGCCCTGATTAACGCCGTTGAACCGTTGACGCCGCTGTTGCGCAACGTAAAAAACGCCTTGGTCCCCGGCGAAAAATAACGATTCTGAGAAGAAACATATAATTTACATCAGGTAATGCAAAAGTGAACGCCCCCGAAATGTTTACCAGCGGGGGTTTTTTATTGGACTTTTATTGTCCCGGTTTTCTAAATGAAAACGGATAAAGAGATACTGCAGATTTTGTAGTTATTTTTTGGTATTTTATCTCGCGGTTTTGGAAGGAAAATGTTAGTATTTGTGTGTATATAGCGTTAAACCGTGTTTTTGCTTTTAGGAGACGGCTGCAAAACTGCGCCCGGCTGTTTCAGAAGTCGGATGCAGGATGTCAGAAGTCAGAGTGCCAGAGGGATGTGAAACACTCTGTTTAGGAGGTTGTCCCTAATGGGAAGAAGAATTTTGCTTGTATTATCCGTATTTCTCGCTGTTTCGGTATTGTTAGGCTGCGGTTCGTTTCCTGCGCATGCGGCGGGCGAAGTATCTTTCAGCCTGATACCCTCCACCCGGGAGGTGTGCGCCGGCGATATCTTCGCGGTGGAGGTAAGGATTGATGCAACCTCCCAAGCGATTTATAACACCGAAGCATATATAGACTTCGATCCCGGTTGCCTTCGGGTTGTAAACGACAGCGGGGGAGAGGTTTCACAGATCGAAGCCGGAAGCGTTCTGCCGCAGGTCGGCGAAAACACCGTAAACAACACAAACGGACAGATAAACTACGCCGCGGGAACAACAGGGAGTGCTGTCAACAGCTCGTTCGTCCTCGCCGGGATCCGGTTTAAGGCTTTAACACCGGCATCGATAACGACAATAGCCTTCAGTACGACCGCCTCAAGAAAGACCACCGCTTTTTCCGCCGACGATAACAGCGATGTCACCGGAAGCCTCAGCCCCACCGAAGTCAGCATTAAGATATGCATAACCTCGCCGGACGTCTTACCGGAAGCCGCGGTGGGCGTCCCGTACAGCTACATTCTGGCGGCCGCCGGCGCTACGTCCTGGTCCATTACCAACGGCTCCTTGCCCGGCGGGCTGAACCTGGAAGGCGCAACCGGGCAGATTTTCGGCAATCCTTCCGCAAGCGGCTCGTTCAACTTCACCGTGCAGGCCAGCGGCAGCGGCTCGATCGACCATAAAACATTCACTCTTACGGTCGTGCCCGCACTGGAGATAAACACGACATTGCTTCCGGACGGAAACGTCGGACAGCCCTATTCGGTTGAGCTCGAGGCCTGCGGCGGGACCATGCCGTACGCCTGGTCCGCAACGTCGGCGCTGCCTCAGGGACTCGCTATATACAGCGGATCCAACAATAAGGGACTGCTGAACGGCACCCCGGGACAGGCGGGAACCTATATTTTCACCGTAAAGGTTACCGACATCGCAAGCAGATTTGCGGAAAAGAGTTTTACGATGACCGTCAGAGTCCAGCTGTCCATTTCCCCGGCTACTTTGCCCATTGCCACTAAAGGCGCCGCCTATTCTACAACCCTCAGCACAAGCGGGGGCACGGCTCCCTATACCTGGTCCGTTTCAAGCGGAGCATTGCCTGCCGGACTGAACCTTAATGCAAGCACGACCGCTTCCTGTTCGATCTCCGGTACACCTACCGGTATCAGCGATGCCACGTTCACCATCCGCGTGTCCGACAGCACCGGCAAGACCGGCGTTAAGGAATACACGATAAGCGTTACGGACCGGATGGCCATAAATCCGACCAGCCTGCCGCCCGCAAGCAAGGGTCAATATTACAGCGACACACTTACAGTCAGCGGGGGTAAATCGCCATTTACGTGGACGCTGAAAAGCGGCAGTCTGCCCGATGGGCTAAGCTTAAACGGCGTTACGACAAGCGCATGCATAATCTACGGAACACCGACCGGAACCAGCGATAAGACCTTCACCATCAAGGTAACGGATAGTGACGGCCGGTATGTTGAAAGAAGTTACACCATAAGCGTGGCCGAAAAAATGACCGTGACCACCGGTACCCTGCCGTCTGCGACCAAAGGTACAAGCTATTCGGTTACACTCGCGGCAAGCGGGGGCAAAACCCCTTATAACTGGAAAATCCAATCGGGCACACTACCGGCCGGAATCACGCTTACAAGCAGCACCGGCAAAATCTCAGGCACACCGACGGGGAACAGCGACACCACCTTTACCGTCCGGGTCACCGATAAGGACGGAAGATACGCCGAAAAAAGCTTTACTATAGAGTTTTCAGGTTCGCAGCCGACAATAACGACAACCACCCTGCCACCGGCAACAAAAGGATCGTTTTACAATACTACGATTGCGGCAAGCGGCGGCGCGACGCCCTACACCTGGTCGCTGAAGAGCGGCAGTCTGCCGGGAGGACTCACGCTTAACACAGGCACGGGCAAGATTTCGGGTACGCCGGCCGGGAACGGCGATTACACCTTTGCCGTCCAGGTGAAAGACAATGCCGAAAGGAAGGCGGAGAAGAGTTTCACCATGAAGGTGGCGGCTTCGCCGCTTACCATTAAAACCGCTTCTTTGCCGGCGGCTGCCTCAGGAATTTCGTACGCCGAAGTAATCACGGCCGAAGGAGGGATACCCCCGTATACCTGGTCTCTGGCAAAAGGCAGCCTGCCTCCGGGGCTAAAACTGAAGACCGACGCCGGAGCGGTCTACGGGACGCCCTCCCGAAGCGGCAGCTTTACCTTTACCGTACGGGTCACCGACAGCGGGGGAAGAAGCGCGGACAAAGGCTATACTATTACGGTCTCGTCCGGTGTGCAGCCGGCGCCGGTCGTTTTCGCAGACGTAAGGGACTCCTGGATGGTCGAAGCCGTAAGCAGACTATCCGAAGACGGTATCATCTCCGGTTACCCGGACGGCACCTTCAGGCCGAATAACACGATAACCAGGGCGGAAGTGGCGTCGATCCTCTCCAGAGCTTTAAATCTGGCGCACGGAGAAACCCGGGAGTTGAATTTCAGCGATAACCCACGGATACCGGAGTGGGTGAAAGGAGCCGTTGCGGCGGCGGTCAAGGAAGGTCTGATCGCGGGATATCCAAACGCCGACGGCACGGTCGCCTTCGAAGCGGGAAGGACCGTCAGCAGGACGGAAATGGCTGTTCTGACGGCAAGGATCCTGGAGAAGAAGCTCGGTAGTATTAATCCCGCGCAGCTGAACTTTACCGACGCCGGCACTATTCCTTCATGGGCGCGAAACATGGTTGGAAAGGCGGTAGCGAAAAACGTCGTGGGAGGATATCCCGACAACACCTTCCGGGGCGGCCGAAGTGTGACTAGGGCGGAAGCCGCTTCGATGATCGTCCGCCTTTTGGACCTTATCTGAGCCCAGCGCCGATAACCCTTTTGACGCTTAAGAACGCGCGAATTATCGATTCCCCGGCGGGAGCAGTCCCGCCGGGGATTTTAGTTACTCTTACTCATTTAAGCACAAAACCCTCTGTGATGATTTAAGCGGGTGAAATGTTCTCCGAAATCATATAAGGAGGAAATTCGTTGGACAGCGTTGTATAATATCTATTTAATTGTATAGCAGGTTTCTGTGAAAGGATGTTTTCCATGCGTTCATCAACGGTAAAACGCCTTGATGGAAGAAACCGAATAATTCTTATTATTACAGCATTCCTGCTGGTCGTATTAATAGGTTATCTTCGTTACGTTTCAGGGCCGGATTATGCGTTTTCTCTTTTTTATCTGTTTCCAATTTGTCTTGTAGGATGGTTCATCGGAAGGTGGGCCGGGATACTTTTTTCGGTCATAAGCGTGATAACCTGGCTCGCCGCCGATTTGGCGATGACGGGTTCTTATAAAAATCCTTCGGTACCCATTATAAACGAGTCACTGCGGTTTGTCGTCTTCCTAATCCTGACGGTCGTTTTAACGGAACTGAAGATGTCCCTGGACCGGGAAAAACTGATCGCCAGAACGGATTCCCTGACGCGGATTGCCAACAGGCGCGCTTTTTACGAAAACGCGGCCGTGGAAATAAAACGGGCCCGCAGGTATAAATACCCGCTTACCATCGTATCCATGGACGTTGACAATTTTAAGATCATCAACGACAATCTCGGGCATCAGGCCGGCGACACCTTGCTGATGACGGTAGCGAACACCATTAAAAAAGATATAAGGGCCTCCGATATGGTTGCGCGTCTCGGCGGCGACGAGTTCGCCATCCTTCTGCCGGAAACCGATCCTGCACTGGCCGGGCAGGTAATCGGAAGGCTCCGCGATGAACTTCTGGAGGTCATGAACAGAAACGGATGGCCGGTGACGTTCAGCATCGGCATCGTGACGTTCGAAGGCGGGGTAGGCTCCATAGACGAAATGGTCCAAAAGGCGGATAACCTCATGTATACCGTAAAACAGGAAGGCAAGAACATGATCCGGCATGAGGTGATAGCCTGGGAAAGCTATCCCTCCAAAGAATGCCAGGCATGAACCCGACTCGCGACTCGCAACTCGTGACTCTCGACTAATTTTCCTTCATCCTTCCGCCTTCATCCTTCATCCTTTAAAATGTGGCGGCTTTTGAAGCGTAATACAGATACGGCAGAATTCCTTGTTCCGGCTTCTCCAGGTGGGCCTTGAGCTCCTCCCAAACCTGCGCCATGCGCGCGTTGTCTTCCGGGGTCAGCGGGATGTCCGTATTTGCGGGCAGGGCGGGATGCACCGGCAGCACCCTGAACCGCTCGTGCCCGTTTTTCTTCGACAACTCCATCCAGACCGGCAGGTACCTGACGTCGCGAATAACGGCGCCCGAAGTGTCCTTCTCGATGTACAGGTAAAGTATTATCCCGCTGTCCGAATAGCGCCAGTCCTGGGCAGAGACGAAGTTCCCCAGAGAATGCGCCGCGACGCAATCGCGCTTTACGCCGCCGCGCTCCACGGAAACCTTCTCAATCGGCTGCACGACGTGCGGGTGCGAGTTTATCACCACATCCACCCCGTACACGCAAAGGCCCGTGGTCAGCTCCCGCTGCGACTCTTCCGGGAACCGCCGGTATTCGACCCCCATGTGAATGATCGCCACCACCAGGTCCGCGCCCGCTTTGCGCGCGGCCTGCGCCTCGGTAATAACCTTCTCCCGGTCGAGCAGATTAACCGCGTAATCCCTGCCCGCGGGCAGCGGCAGGCCGTTGGTGATCGCCGTGTGGTTCAGGAAAGCGAGCTTTACGCCCTTGACGTCAACGATGAAAGGCTTGGCTCTTTCAGCTTCGTTCCTGTAAGTCCCGACGTGCGCCAGACCCGCCGCGTCGAGATTATCAAGGGTTGTGACGATCCCGTCCCAGCCCATGTCGAGGCTGTGGTTATTGGCGGTGCTCAGCAGGTCCACGCCGATCTTCTTCATATGCCACGCCAGTCCCGCCGGGGTGTTGAAGAGGGGGTAGCCGTGGTAGCCGCGTTCCGGCCCGGCCAGTCGCGTTTCAAGGTTTGCTACCGTATAGTCCGCCGAATTCAGGTAGGGCTCAATGGGAGCGAAAACGGGCCCGAAATCGAAGCTTTTCTTTTCCGCGTCGTAGTCCGAATAGACCACCGGCAGGTGCATCAGCAGGTCGCCCGCCGCCGCCAGCGTGATTTCCGTTTTCTTCTTCTCCGGAGGCGGCGCGGGCGCAACCGGCGCCTTGCTTTCCAGCCAAGCGGGAATGGCTCGCGAAAGCGCCATAATACCCGCCGCAACCGCGCAAAACAACAGGAACCTATAAAAACGCCTTCTATTTCTTCGCATTCAACCGTCCAACCTTTTAATGGGTTGGTAACTAATTTATGCTTGTGGTCCTTGAAATCCTTTTTTATAGGAGGGTGAAGGAGAGAAATTGAGTGGCGGGCAGCCAGATATTTCTTTTGTACTATTAAATCCTTTTCAAGTACTTAATGTGACAATTAATCTCAATATTATACTCTTGACACATTGCAACTCCAGCATTACCATTATGTCAGAAATAATGCGACATAATTTACCATATACAACAGTAAAGCGTCAAACAAAACGTTATTGCTTTTAATGAATAACTAACCGTTGCTTAGCTCCGGTGTCAGGCACTTAACTTGTTAAATACGACCTGGTTCCGGCGTGAAGAAGACAGTTTAATTTTTCGTTCCATGTTCTTTGAAAACCGACAACACGACCGCGACCTTCAACGGCCAACCGCTTGATTACGACGCCGACGGGAACATGACCCACGGCCCCCTGGCCGGAGCGATGGCCGATTTCACCTTCGACGCCCGCGGCAGGCTCACCGCCGCCGGCGGCACCAGCTACACCTACGACGCCGAAGGAAACCGGATCTCTGTCACCGAAGGCGGCTCGCAACCGGTTACGTTGTAAACCCCAACGCGGCCCTGAGCCAGGTGTTGACAGAGACGGACCCCTCCGGCAACAACACCTATTACATCTACGGCCTGGGATTAATCGGTCAGGAAGAAAACGGGTCATACATGAGCTATCATTACGACCTCAGAGGCAGCACCGTCGCGCTGACGGACATAAACGGCAACGTGACCGACCGCTTCCAGTACTCCGCCTATGGCGAGCTGGTTCACCACACCGGCTCGACGGAAACGCCGTTTATGTTCAACGGCCTTGACGGCGTAATAACCGATGCCAACGGCCTCATATACATGCGCGCCAGGTACTACAACCCCGAACTGAGACGGTTCTTGAGCAAGGACCCGCTAATGGGCAGCATAACCGAACCGCAGTCGCTGGACGCGTATGGGTATTGTGAGAACGATCCGGTGAACAGGATTGATCCCAGCGGAGAAGCATTTATAGACGATTTCAAGAGAAACTTTCAGGCCAGTTGGAACGCGGCTCCTGAAATGTGGCGGGCAAGCTGTGCAGCAGCGCCGGAAATGTGGTCGCAAAGTTGTGCTGCACTTCCCGGGAATTTTCGCGAAGCTCTTAGGCAATATGTAGGACCTGGGGATTGGGATAAACTGAAGAACGGTCAGTGGTCATTCAGAAAGAATGGACCAGCCCTCTTTTGGGTAACCGTCAGTTTTATTCCAGCAGGTAGGGGAGCCAAGGAAGTCAAGGAACTGACATTTGCAGTCAAGGAAGGGCGTGTTATTAAGCAGGAGTTAAGGGCGGCAGAGGGAGGTATTGGGGCACAAAAACGGCTGATTTATGAACCTTCACCAAAGCATGGACCTGCAGCTCGGGCTCGGTTAGTGCTTCACCACGTCATGGCCAAGAAGCGCTAGATTTATCAGTCCGGGTCAAGTCAACCTCGCCTCGCCGGGTGGGTATTGATTACGAGACAAGAGAGTTCATAGTTTTTGACCAAACTACACCGGGAGTATTTCATGGACATGTGAGGCCTTGGGGCGAGCTTACTCCCGAAATGCAACGTGCTTTACGACAGACAAGTATGGTGGATGCTCGTGGGCACATCGTGGTGGGCAAATAATGCGATACGAAGAAGTTCTTCCGATAACCCCCAAAGAGGCAGAAGAAGCCTTTAAATCGAAGAATCCTGCAGAAGTATGTGATGCACTGATCAGGGTTACCTATTATGACCCTGATTGGCGTTGGGTACAAGCGCAGTGTCTACGTTTTGCTAGGCATCGCAACACGGATATTCGGGGGTTAGCTGCGACATGTATTGGTCACTTGGCGCGTATACATGGTGTTCTTAATATAGAGTTGGTTCTTCCGGTCTTGCAGCATCTATTAAAGGATCCAGAAGTTTATGGTCGTGCTCAAGACGCGTTAGACGATATTAAAACCTACCTGGGGATGTAAACTATGGAAGCTCCGGTGCCTATCACTTGAACTTTCGGCGTCTGTGGCAAGATGCGGAAAGCTTACGGTTTAACACGAAACGTAAGATTAACAGGTTATTTTATATGTTAAAGCCTATCATAAGGAGGGGGTTGCTCTGAAACCAAAAGGCTTATTAAGAATCGTACTTATTCTTATGATTTTGCTTTCCTGAGTCTGCCGGCGTATGGCATCACTTACGAGTACGACGAATTGGGCCGCTTGAAATCGGTCACCTATGATTTCGGCGGAACGGTCAATTACGGTTACGATCCCGGGGGCAACCCCACCTCCGTTACGGTCCCGCCTTATGTTTACGGTACAGACCCGGTAAACGGCGCGGTTTACGTCCCGGTGGACCAGAACGTGTACATCACGTTCAGCAAAAACGTCCAGCCGGGAGATAACTACGCCGGCATAGTCATGAAAACCGGCGGCACGGTGGTAACGACCGCTTACAGCTTAAGCAGCTCCCTCCTTACAATTAATCCGGTGGACAACCTCGATAGCAGCACTACTTATGCGGTATACATACCCGCGGGCGCCGTGAAAGACCTTTCCGGTAACAATTCAGTTAGCGAATATACTTTAACGTTCACCACTCAATCCATATTGTCCGTAGTGTACACTGACCCGGTTGACGGCGCCGCGGACGTTCCGGTGGACAAAACGGTATACCTTGCTTTTAATAAAGATATCCAGCCTGGGCCGAGCTCCGGCGGCATAGCGGTCAAGGCCGGTGAAACGGTAGTATCGACGGCTTACAGCGTGTACGGCTCCCTCCTCACCATCGACCCCGTAGAGAATCTCAACTACAGCACCGCCTACGCAGTATATGTTCCCGCGGATGCGGTTCAGGATCTGGCGGGCAACAATCTGGTTAATGAATATTCTTTCGGTTTTACCACGAGCGGTGAACCGGATGCAACGCCTCCGACGGTAACCGTAAGCCCGCCGGGCGGCCTGTACAACGCCGCACAGTCGGTGACGCTTACGGCCTCCGAGCCTGCGGCTATTTACTATACCACCGACGGTACAGACCCGACGACGGGCAGCGCCCAGTACGCCGCACCGTTCGCGATAGCGGCCGACACGACGCTGAAGTTCATGGCGGTCGACCAGTCGGAAAACCAGTCGGTCATTTATACCGAAACCTACACCATTGACACGGCGGCGCCGACGGTGAGCAACACCGACCCGGCGGACGGCGCAACCGGCGTTTCGGTTAGTAAAATTATATATGTTCAATTTGGTGAGGATATCCAGCCAGGACCAAACTACGGTTCCATAATGATGAAAACCGGCGAAGCGGTAGCTGCAATAATGTATAACACATCTGGTAATGTTCTTTCCATCGACCCATTAGAAAACCTCTATTACAGTACTACCTACGCTGTTTATCTACCAACGGGGTCTGCAAAAGACGCGGCGGAAAATGTCACAAGCCAATACATTCTGACTTTTAGCACGGCGCAATGTATTATTCACATAGACGATATTCAGGTACGAGGGTCTAGAGATCCAGAAAGAGAAGGTTGGAATTATGCTACTGCGCTGATAAAGATCGTTAACCAAGACGGCACCCCAGTCGCGGGAGCAACGGTATCCGGTAAATGGAGCGATTTAGCTCACGACAAAGACATCGGCGTAACAGACACTCTGGGTCAAGTAACAGTTACATCGGACAGTGTAAAGAAAAACGATGGTTGCTTTACCTTTACAGTAGATAATGTGGTAAAATCGGGGTGTATTTATGATTTGGGATCTAACAATGAAACAAGTAGTAAAGACTGTTCTGTTCATATTCCCTAAACGAGTAAGTGATTATAGATAGCAATATAACCCTTTCACTTGCTTTCAGGCGTAACGGGTTATTCTTTTTAGCACTTTCGTTACAAGGTGTCAAGTATACGGCTCGAAACAAGCAGCTTTTGCCGGAGAAAAAGAAGCGGCGATGATTTAGGAAGGTTTAGCCCCATTTATTAATACATAAAAAAGAGTGATAACGAGAACACTCCCGCCGACCTTTTGAGAAATCTGGAAAATCTGCACAAATACGCTGGAGCACGGCGTAAAACCCGTGCTTTTTCATTCGACTGATATTTGGAATCCACCCTGCACACAGATTCAGAACCTGAGATTTTATTTCTCGCGGTCTGGTCAAAATAAGATAAGGGTTTCCGGGGCTTTAAATCCTCCGGAGATCAGACCCGTATGAACAAATAAAACAGACTTCGAACGAAGGGCGATACCATCAAAACCATCATCCGGCTTGACGACGTTACGAAATACTACGGCAGACGGAGGGGCGTGCTTCACATCAATTTGACCGTTAACACCGGGGAGGTGTTCGGTTACCTCGGTCCAAACGGCGCAGGAAAGACCACGACGATCCGGCTGATAATGGGGTTTATCCGCCCTACGCGCGGTTCCTTGAAGATTTTTGACATTGACGCCGCGCGCCGCGCCAAGGATATCCTGGGGCGCGTCGGTTATCTTCCGGGAGAACCGTCCTTATATGAAAACCTGACCGGAGCAGAGTTTTTGCGTTACTTCGGCCGTCTGCGCGGAGGCGTCGACTGGGATTACGTGAAAGAACTGGCGGAGCGTCTCCGGTGCAGCCTGGGACAGAGAATCGGCTCGCTTTCTCACGGCGGAAAGCAGAAAATCGGGTTGATCCAGGCCTTCATGCACAAACCGGAATTAATCATTCTCGACGAACCGAGCAACGGCCTTGATCCCTTAATGCAGTTGGAACTCCACCGGACGGTTCTCGAGGCCAAGCTGGAAGGACGGACGGTGTTCTTTTCGTCGCACGTCCTTTCTGAGGTCCAGAAGGTATGCGACCGGGTGGGGATAATACGCAGCGGTAAACTGGCCGGTGTCGAAGATGTCGAGGCCTTGAAAACGCGCGCTTTGCGCCACTTGACGGTTCGCTTCGCCACATCAGTACCGCTGGAAGCGTTCGCGGGCCTGCCGGGTGTCGAAGAGGCGTTCGTGGAGGACCATTCGCTTCGCTGCACCCTGAACGGCAAGCCGGACGCCCTGATAAAAGCCGCCGCAAGGTTCGAGGTTACGGAGGTTATAAGCCGGGAACCGAGTCTCGAGGATGTGTTCTTTTCCTATTATAAAGACAGCACCCTCGAACGCGGCGTTACGGGAAAAAATTAAGCCTTTTTCGGATCCTTTACCCGCGACTCACGGCTCGTGACCCGTGGCTCGCAACTCATGACTTTAAGCAGGCAGAACCAACTTGCTTCTGATCTAGACTTAAACGTAACTATCCAGGCACGGGTTTAAGGTCTTCAAATTCAGAAGTTGGTAGCCAGGATCCAGCATATAATCGGCTTAACATAAAAAATATGCATGTTTTATGTACATGGATTCTTTTTTCCAAAAACCATATCCATATATTCTGACTTCTGGCTACTGAATTCTTACTTGAACGGACTTCACTGTTAACTCGCAGCTAACGGAGGCCGCACCACCATGTTTTTAAACAACATTTTCCTCAAAACCCTGAGAGACTACCGTTACGCGTTACTCTGGTGGGGCGCCGGTCTTTTTCTGATCTGTCTCTGGATCGTCCTTCTGTACCCGAGCGTGCGCGATATGCACGAGCTTAACAGGCTTCTTGAGGGCGCGCCGTCGACGCTCATAAAGGCTTTCACCGGCGACATTTCGGATATGACGTCACCGACGGGCTATCTTAACAGCCAGTTGTTCTTCTTCATGTTGCCCCTACTTTTCATCATTTTTTGCATCGGGTTCGGGGGCTACGCGGTTGCCGGGGAGGAGGAGCGCGGGACGATGGAACTGCTTCTGTCCAATCCCGTGCCTCGCCGGCGGGTGGTTATTGAAAAATACGCCGCAATGGTGCTGTGCGCGGTTATCCTTTCGTTTCTAACCGTCGTGGGGATAGCTTCGGGTAAAAACACGGCCGAACTTAATTTAGCCATTGGACAAATCGCGGCGGCAACCGTCGCCTGCGCATTGCTCGGTTTGTTCTTCGGCGCGCTGGCACTGGGCGTAGGCTGCATCCGCGGCAGTCACAGCTTGAGCATCGGTATCGCAAGCGCCGCGGCCGTCGCGTCTTATTTTCTTAACGCTCTGGCGCCTTTGGTTCAATACTTAAAGCCGTACCGGAAGCTGTCACCGTTCTACTATTATACCGGCGGCGACCCGCTGGCAAACGGTCTTTCCCCGGGCAATACAATGGTTCTGATAGTTCTTGCCGCCGCATTAGTCTTTGTTTCTATCTTTTTTCTCGAAAGACGTGATTTACAATCCTAAACATTTATGATTTTGTAGAACATGGAAGAACAAGGCTGAAAACGGCCTAATTTTGTTTTTAACAAGTTTATTGTATACTTGCGCCCGTTCTATTTCCAAAAGTCTGTCTCCCAGGTTATAATTATCTGCGTATTGTCTCCTCTGAACCATCCACTACTTTTCAGGTAACACAAATCTGCGAGTGTTTTTAAATACTTATTTTGGCTTAATATCAAGGGATTCAAGGGGGTTTATAATATGTGTGCCGTGAGGATCACCGACACCACCCTGCGCGACGCTCACCAGAGCCTGTGGGCCACCCGGATGCATACGAAAGACATGCTTCCCATCGTGGAGAGCCTGGACCGCATCGGTTTCCACTCCTTGGAGATGTGGGGAGGCGCCACCTTCGACGTATGCCTGCGGTATCTTTACGAAGACCCGTGGGAACGCATCAGGGAGATAAAGAAGCGTGCGAAAAATACACCGCTGCAGATGCTCCTTCGCGGGCAGTCCCTTGTCGGTTACGGTCACTACCCCGACGATGTGGCGGAAGCTTTTGTAAAAAAGGCGGCAGAGAACGGTATCGATATAATTCGAATCTTTGACGCGCTTAACGATATCCGCAACCTCGAATTCACCATGAAGGTCGCCAAAGCCGCCGGCGCTCACGTCCAGGCGACGGTCGTCTACACCCTGAGCCCGGTACACACCACCGATCACTACCTGGAAGCGGGCAAGAAGCTGGTGGAAATGGGGGCCGATTCTATCTGCATCAAGGACATGGCCGGAATGATGGCCCCTTATCACGCCTACGAACTAATCAGTCTGTTCAAGAAGCACTTTTCGATACCGGTGCAGCTTCACTGCCACTACATCGGCGGTATGGCCGTCGGCGCTTATCTTAAGGCGGCCGAGGCCAACGTCGACGTCATAGACACCGCTTCGGTGCCGCTGGCTTTCGGCGCCTCGCAGCCCCCCGTGGAAACCGTCGTCAGATCGTTAAGGGGAACCCCGTACGACACCGGGCTTAGAATCAGGGACCTTTTCGAGATCGCGCAGTATTTTGAGGAACTGCGCAAGAAACGGGGTTTTGAACGCGGTGTCACCCGTATCCACGACATGCGCGTGTTCGACCATCAGGTACCGGGCGGTATGATCTCCAATCTGGTGACCCAGCTTCAAGAACAGAAGGCTATTCACCGTCTCCAGGAGGTTCTGGATGAGATTCCGCAGGTGAGGGCGGAATTGGGTTATCCGCCGCTGGTGACACCAACCAGCCAGATAGTGGGCACGCAGGCGGTGCTGAACGTTCTGACCGGCGAGCGTTACAAGCTGATCCCGGAAGAGGTGCGCCGTTACCTTCAGGGCTACTACGGACGCCCGCCGGCGCCGATTGATCCGGAGATTCAGAGGAAGGCCGTCGGCGATCGTGAGCTGATAACCTGCCGCCCCGCTGATTTACTTGAGCCTTCCCTGGAAAAACTAAGGGGAGAAATCAAGGATATGGCAACCTCGGAAGAAGACGTTATCGCCTACGCGCTTTTCCCACAGGTTGCCAGGCGGTTCTTCGAGGCCCGCCAAAAAGGAGAAATCGATATCATGCGCGAAAGAAATGGAAAAGAAAAGCAGGCGGCCAGCGCCAAAAAGGAGGCGGTAGAACTGAACATAAAAGAAATTCGTGAACTGCTTAAACTTCTTGAGGAAAGCGACGTATCCGAGTTTGCCCTTGAAAGCGCGGGAATGAAGCTGACCATTCGCAAAGGCGGTTTCCAGGCGCAGACGAAAGAGAACCCGGTAAAGGAACAGGTCCCCCGGGAAGCAGCGCCGGAAACCCCAAAGGCTACGGTCGCCAGGGAAGACCTTTATTCGGTCAAGTCGCCCATGGTGGGCACGTTTTACAGGGCGCCGGCGCCTGACGCGCCCCCTTACGTGCAGATTGGGGAAACGGTCGCCAAGGGACAGGTGCTCTGCATAATAGAAGCCATGAAGCTGATGAACGAAATCGAGTGTGAAACAACCGGGGAAATCGTAGAGATACTTGTTGAAAACGGTCACCCGGTGGAGTACGGACAACCGCTTTTTTTGATAAGAGAAAAAGCTTAGTTTGCGAGGTCGGGGAATGTTTAATAAGATTTTAATCGCCAACCGGGGAGAGATCGCCCTCAGGATAATCCGGGCATGCAAGGAATTAGGAGTAAAAACGGTTATGGTATATTCCGAGGCGGACCGGGAGAGCCTTCCGGTGCGTCTTGCGGACGAGGCTTTCTGCATCGGTCCTGCGCCTGCCGCAAAGAGTTACCTTAATTTCACCAATATCATCAGCGTCGCCGAGGTCGCCGGCGCGGAAGCGATTCATCCGGGTTACGGCTTCCTGGCGGAAAACGCCAACTTCGCCGAAATATGCGCGAGTTGCGGGATGGTCTTTATCGGCCCGCCGGTGGAGGCCCTGGAAAAGATGGGAGACAAAGCCGTGGCGCGTAAAACCGTTGCCTCGGTGGGGGTGCCGGTGGTTCCGGGTTCGGAAGAGGTGCTTGCGAATCCGGCAGATGCCGTGGGGCTGGCGGAAGAAATCGGTTACCCGGTTATGATTAAGGCTTCCGCCGGCGGAGGCGGGCGCGGGATGCGCGTGGTTCACACCCGCGCGGAAATGGAGCGGTCTCTTCAATCGGCCAAAGCCGAAGCTGAAGCGGCTTTCGGCAGTCCTGCGGTCTATCTCGAAAAGTACGTCGAGGAGCCGCGGCACATCGAGTTTCAGATTTTAGGCGACACAACAGGCAATATCGTATATCTGGGCGAGAGAGACTGCTCGATCCAGCGGCGCAACCAGAAACTGCTTGAAGAATCTCCTTCGTCGGCAATCGGTCCCGCTTTTCGTAAAAGGATGGGGGAAGCTGCGGTAAAGGCCGCCGCCGCCGCAGGCTATTACAATGCCGGAACGGTGGAATTCTTACTAGACAAGTACAACAACTTTTACTTTATTGAGATGAACACCAGGATTCAGGTGGAACACCCGGTTACCGAAATGGTTACCGGCCGCGACCTGGTGAAGGAACAAATCAGGATCGCCGCCGGTGAGCCCCTAAGCTTCAAGCAGGGGGACGTTAAGATAGACGGCTGGGCGATTGAATGCCGGATCAACGCTGAGGACCCCTTCAGGAATTTCACCCCGTGCCCCGGAAGGGTTACATCCTTCCTGCCGCCGGGCGGGCCGGGAGTGAGGGTGGACACAGCCGTGTATCCCGGTTACTTCGTTCAGCAGTACTACGATTCGCTGATCGCCAAACTCATTACATGGGGACGGAACCGGGAAGAGGCTATAGCGCGGATGGAGCGGGCGCTGGAGGAATTCGAAATCGAAGGCGTGGCCACAACAATTCCCTTCCACCAGCGGGTGTTGCGTAACGCTTTCTACAGGCGGGGAGAAGTTTATACTAATTTTATTCAGCGTCGCATCTTGGCTGAGGAAGTTGTCACTTCGTTCTAAACGACCCCCGCCACGGCTGGATCTGCCGGCACCCGGTCAACGACACAAGCTTGACCTGTTGCCTTGTGTTTCCGTGGAGGGTTCTTGGGCGGGTGCGCCACGGAAATACGGTTAAATGTGGAACCTGAAAAGTTCTTGAGAAGGAATTAAAGTTGCTTTGATGGAAATAATTTAGTATTATGAATGAAAGCTTGGGAGGTGTTCATATTGGCGGAAGAACATTCCGGACAGGAGCTTAAAAGCGAACTCGGAGCGGTGCGGATCGCAAATGAAGTGGTTGGGGTCATCGCGGGTCTTGCGGCAGTTGAAGTTCCGGGCGTCGCGGGCATGAGCGGCGGAATAGTCGGCGGTATCGCCGAAATGCTGGGACGTAAGAACCTTTCTAAGGGAGTAAAAGTGGAAGTCGGCGAACGTGAAGCGGCCATCGACCTTTACGCCGTAGTAAATTTCGGGGTAAGGATAGCGGATGTGGCTACACAGGTTCAATCCAACGTCAAGAGAGCGGTGGAGGAAATGACAGGACTTGCGGTCGTCGAAGTGAATGTGCATGTGCAGGGAGTAATCTTTCCGGAAGAACCGAGAGAGGAAGAAAGAAGGCTGCGTTAAACAGATTTAGACGGAGGAACGATCGCACTGAATTACTTTACGAAGGTACGATGCTCATTTATAAAAGCAGTTTGCGGTATTTCGAGTTATTGTAAAGGGAGTGATCCCATTGGGACCGTTTGATCGCGGTCTCTTATTGCTTTACAGCTTGATATTCTCGTTCTTCCTGGTGCTGATGTTTTTGGTCTATGCAAGATGGCAGCCGTCTGTATATTTGATGGGGCAGATCTTAGCGCCGGAGCAGCGTTCATGGCTTTTGGGCGTTGCCGCCGCCCTTTTTATCGCCGGTTTAAGATTGATATATGCCAGCCTTAAACCCCGGAGGCGACCGGATAAACTTGCTTTGGTGGAGGACAACCCTCTCGGCCAGGTAAGGATCGCGGTAACCGCGGTGGAAAACCTGGTCTCAAAAGTGGTCGCCGCCTTTCCGGGGGTTAAAGAGGTCCACCCGAAGGTTGTTCCGGAACCGGAAGGAATAGCCATCAAGGTGAAGCTGACCACCTCGCCCAGCTTGAACATCCCCGAGGTTTCGCAGGAGATTCAAAAGCAGGTCAAAGACAAGGTGCTCGAGGTAACCGGCATCTCCGTTAACAGCATTAAAGTGATGGTAGAAAACATTATAACCACAAAGCCAAGGGTTGAATAGGACGGTGGATACACGTGAATTACTCTGATTTTTTAGAACGCCACCGGGGGAAAATAATCGGTGTGGCCATTGGGCTGGCCTTCGGCTGGGTTGCCATCGCGTACGGCTTCTGGAAGGCTGTTTTCGTTCTTATATGCGTCGGGGCCGGTTACTACGCAGGGAAAAGGGTAGACGAGCAAGTCGATCTCGGTCGTCTGTGGGACAGGCTTTTCAGGGAAAGATAAGTGAGCCGGAGGCGGGCAAGGGAAGCGGCCCTTATCGTACTTTTTCAAATCGATGTAGGACATGCCGAACCCGAGGAAGCCCTCGGCCGTACGGTGGAAGACTGGCGAATACCGGACCCGGAGTGCGAGTATATTAAGGATGTTATTTTCGGAACGCTCGCAAAACTGGAACGGATTGACGACATCATCCGCCGTTTGAGCCGCGACTGGAAAATCGAACGGATGAACAGCGTGGACCGGAACCTGATGAGACTGACGCTGTTCGAGCTGCTTTACCGGGAAGATATCCCGCCAAACGTTTCCATCAATGAGGCGATCGAACTCTCTAAAAGGTACGGCGGCGAGGAGTCGCCTCGATTCATCAACGGCATCCTCGGAAAAGTGGCCGAAAAACTCGAAGAATACCGAAAAGGGCAGTAGCGGCCCTTTATTTATTATTACGGTTTAAACATCGAATGCGGTAAGTCTGGCTGACTGCCGGATTCCGTGCCGTAATGGAACTGAACTTATCGATGTTGGAGGAAGGATTAAGATGCCGGTATTTACCGTTACCGACGTTACGCGGCGCATCCAGGAACTTCTTGACGGCGACCCGGTTCTCGGAACCCTGTGGGTGCGGGGCGAAATCTCCAACTTGAGCATCGCAGCATCAGGGCATCTGTATTTCACTCTTAAAGACCAGGCGTCGCAACTGCGCGCCGTTATGTTCCGCTCACGGGCGCAGACCCTTGCGTTTCCCGTGGAAAACGGACTGATGGTTATTGTGCGCGGGCGGGTTTCGCTTTACGAGCGTGACGGGAAGGTCCAACTGTATGCCAACGAGATGGAGCCCGACGGCATCGGTATACAAAGCATCCTGCTCCGCGAATTGAGGACGCGTCTTGAGAAGGAAGGACTTTTCGATCCCGGCAGGAAACGCGCCTTACCCCGTTTTCCGCGCCGTATCGGGGTTGCCACCTCCTCCGAGGGAGCGGCGGTCCGCGACATTTCTGAAACCCTCCGAAGGCGCTGGCCGCTGGCTGAGGTGGTTGTCGCCCCGTGCACCGTGCAGGGAACAGAAGCGCCGCTTACGATTACCGCGGCGCTCGAGCGTTTAAACCGTGACGCCGGTGTCGACGTGATCATCGTGGGGCGGGGCGGCGGCTCGCAGGAAGAGCTCTTCGCCTTCAACACGGAAGTGGTGGTGCGCGGTATATTCGGTTCACGCGTTCCCGTGGTCTCCGCCGTAGGACACGAACGGGACGTTACGCTTGCCGACCTTGCGGCGGACGCCCGCGCGGCCACACCTTCAGCCGCCGCCGCACTGGCGGCGCCCAACCGGGCGGAAATCTCGGAACACATAAACCATCTTGCCGAAAGGCTCCGTACAGGCGTACTCCGCCGTTACGAGTTGCTGCAATTCCGTTTTAACCGGGCATGTCAGAGCCGCGTTTTCAGTCGTCCCTGGGAGACTATTTACGGCGAGGCGGCACAGACGGTTGACGGCCTTGCCGCCCGTCTTGAATACAGGATGCGCAGCGCTCTTGATAAAACGGAAAAGCACCTGGCCGTTTTGCAGGCAAGGATGGAAGCTCTTAATCCCAGCGGGACCTTGTCGCGGGGGTACAGCATCTGCCTGCGGGCAACAAACGGTGAGGTGATCACGGATTCGAATCAGGTCTCCCCGGGAGAAATCGTGGAGGTGCTGCTCCGTCAGGGCCGGCTTTCCTGCAAGGTGGAAGGCTGCAGTTAACCGGTTCATGCTGCCTTTTGGTATGGCTTTTGTTCCATTAACCTTCGGGGCGTTTACAAACCCCGTCGATTCCGGCTAAACTTTTCGAAATAGTCTCGAGGGAGGTATGGAGATGGCGGTTATTCTTGACGGCAAGACCCTGGCGGCTCAAATCAAGGAAGAGATAAAGGCAGAGGTCGACAAGCTCGCCGCAAAAGGGGTTAAGCCGAAACTCACGGCTGTTCTGGTGGGAGATGATCCCGGTTCCGTTGTGTATGCGCGTTCTAAAGGAAAGGCTTGCGCGGGCGTGAACATGGATTACGAGCTTCATCATCTTCCGGCAAGCACCTCGGAAGCCGAGGTTATCGACCTGCTTGGAAAGCTGAACAATGATCGGTCTGTTCACGGCGTCCTTGTGGAATTCCCGTTGCCGAAGCATATCAACAAGTGGCGTGTCCTCGACGCCCTTTCCCCTCTAAAAGACGTGGACGGCATGACCGCCGTTAACCGCGGCAGGCTTCTCGCGGGGGAGGAGGGACTCTTTCCGGCCACGCCTCAAAGCTGCATCGAAATCATGGAGCGTCACGGTATCGAAATAGCCGGCAAACATGCGGTCCTCGTAGGTCGCGGCGAAACGGTGGGACGTCCGCTTATCCTGATGCTGCTGAGGCGCAACGCGACGATTACGATCTGCCATACCCGGACAAAAGACGTGGCGCATCACACGCGCCAGGCCGATATCCTGGTGGCTGCCGCAGGCCGTGCGCGGCTGATCACCGCCGATATGATTAAACCCGGCGCCGTGGTGGTGGATGCGGGTATCAATCCGGCGGAAAAGGGTATCTGCGGCGACGTGGATTTTGAAAAAGCACAGGAAGTCGCCGGTCATATCTCTCCTGTTCCGGGCGGTGTCGGCAGCATAACGACGACGATTATAATGAAAAACGTGTTAAAGGCGGTAGCGCTGCAAGGTTAATAGTCACGAGTCGCGGGTCACGATTGACGAGTGACAAGTTGCGAGTTGCGGGTCGGGGGTTAAGTCCTTAGTCGAAAGTCCTCAGTCCTCTTTTTTGGATCAGGGGACGGGAAAACCTTGGCTGTGGGCTGCAAGTTATGGGTTAAATATTATTAGCGGAGTGGAGCTGGCCCTATGGGCGGGGGCGCACCGACAGAAGAGTGAAAATGAAGACCCGTGAACTTGTTGTTTAGAAATACTGGTATTACATAAACGGAGCGCGGCGAGAAGTAATGCAGTGCAAGGAAGAACGTTGGAGACGAACCGGAGCGTACATAGAGGTACGTGAGGATTCGGCTCCAGCGGGCTGACGCAGCAATGCGTTGTTTATCGTTGCGCCCCTCAACAGAACGCTTATTTTTGAAGGAGAGGGTTATATGGCTCAGATTTTTGACTGGAGTATTAAACAGTTCCTTAAAGAGGCTTCATCCAGCGCCCCAACCCCCGGAGGGGGAAGCGTTGCGGCTCTTTGCGGATCTCTCGCAGCATCCATGGCATCAATGGTGGCGAGTCTTACCGTCGGCAAGGAAAAGTACCGGGACGTGGAGGCGGAGATGACTACGATACTGGAGAAAACCACCGCCCTCATTAATGGTTTTGAGGAACTGGTCGCCGACGATATCGCAGCATTCAGCGGTTTTATGGCTGTTTTTAAACTCCCCAAAGACACCGAGGATCAAAAGGCCGAACGGGCCCGCCGGATGCAGGAAGCATTGAAAAACGCGACCGACACACCGCTGGCGATAGCGAGTGCATGTCTCGAGGTATTGGAACTGGCCGAACAGGCCGCTTTAAAGGGCAACAAGGGAGCGGTCAGCGACGCCGGGGTTGCCGCGTTTCTTTCCGAGGCGGCGCTCAATGCCGCCCTTTTGAATGTCGATATAAATGTTCCCTCTATTAAGGACGCCGACTATGTCGGAAAGGCGCAGGCCGAACGCACCAACCTCGGCGCAAAAGCAGCAGCGATTAAGGGACGCACAGCGGCCGCGGTTGCGAACCGCCTTTCGGAGAAATAAACGCTTTTATGTCACGATCGGATCTACCCAAAATGTCAAATAAAATTGACCACAGAGACACAGAGAACACGGAGGAAAGAATGTAAATATGGGTACTCATTTTTGTTATTTACTTATGTCATTTGTATTCTCTGTGAACTCGGTGCCTCTGTGGTGAGATATATTCCGGTTAAACCGGTAATCAGCGTCTTTACAGGTATCGATTCCTTGTTCGGTATGGTCGAAGAAGCGCTGGCCGGCCATCTCGGCAGTCCGGATTACGCCAGTCAGCTTTTTGGTTTTCATCAGACGGCATATTACGAAAAGGAAATGGGCGCCGGTCTGGTGCGGCGCATCTATTCCTTTCCCCGGCTCATAGAGCAGTCGGAACTGGCGCCGTTGAAGCGTTTTTCAATAGAAATAGAAGACCGCTGGCGCATTGAAGGACGGAGACAGGTAAATATCGATCCCGGATATATCAGCCTGGCAAAACTGGTGCTGGCTACGACGAAAGACAACGTCCACCGTCTTTGCATCGGTGACGGCATCTTTGCGGAGGTCACCCTCTACTTTCAAAAGGGGCGTTTTCACCCCTGGCCATGGACATATCCGGACTACGCAAGCGAGGTTTACAGGGCCGTCTTTGAGGATATCCGGTCGATTTACCGTAGACAGCTTCGCGGTTGACCGACCCTTATATTTTAAGAGAAGAAGCATTAAGGTATTAGTCTTATGCGCTTACTTTCAAACATTGATGTAAGTCGGGGCTAATACCTTTACATTGAAAGGCGTTATGCTATACTTTTGGTAAGCCTCTCACGGGATTTAGAGAAATCACCGTGACCTGCATATGTTATTATTCAGCAACCCGGGTTTATTCCAATTCCATAGTTGCCAAGGGGTGCGTAAAGTGTCGACTAACGACTCGGTTTCCTTCGAGCAAAGCCTTGAACGTCTTGAAACGATAGTAAAAGAAATTGAAAGCGGCAGCCTGAACCTGGATAATGCCATGGCGCGGTTCGCCGAAGGCATGGAATTGGTTAAACGCTGCCGGACGCTTCTCTCCGAAGCGGAACAGAAACTGTACGTATTAATTGAAGACAACACCGGGGCAACCCAGACGGACCCTTCTCCCAAAAGGGAAGCGAAAAATGGACTTTAAAGCAGCGCTTACCGCGAAAGCACGTCTTGTTGACCAGCATCTCGACCGTTATCTACCCCCCGAACTGACACCTCCGGGTGTCATTCACCAAGCGATGCGGTACAGTGTGCTTTCCGGCGGCAAGCGTCTGCGCCCGGCGCTGGTTATCGGCGCCGCGGAGGCCTCCGGCGGCTGCGCCAACGACGTAATCCTGGCCGCATGCGGCATAGAACTCATCCATTGTTATTCGCTCGTTCACGATGATCTGCCGGCAATGGATAACGACGATCTAAGGCGGGGAAGGCCGACGAACCATAAGGTTTTTGGTGAAGCTATCGCCATTCTCGTCGGGGATGCGCTTCTGACGCTTGGGTTCGAACTATTAGCCCGCGCAGGAACCGCGGGAAAGGTTTCCCCCGCCGAAGGGATCCACGTAATTATTGAGGTTGCTGAGGCCATCGGCACCAACGGTATGGTAGGGGGGCAGGTGCTTGATGTATCCACGCCCGGTACCGGCTTAGCGCCCCAACTCGTTGAAGATATTCACCGGCGCAAGACAGGAGCGCTTTTTGTGGCATCGGTACGCGCCGGAGCCATCCTTTCCGGTGCTTCAAGGGAACAACTTACCTGTTTAACCCGTTATGCGAACGAAATCGGTCTTGCTTTCCAAATCACGGACGATATCCTCGATGTCGTCGGGGAAACAGCCAAAACCGGTAAGGGTGTCGGCGGTGACGCACAAAAGAAGAAGTTGACCTATCCCGGCGTTTTCGGTCTTCCCGCAGCGCTTAAACGCGTTAAGGAATCCGCGCAGGCGGCTATAGATGCGTTAGACGATTTTGACAACTCTGCCGATTTCTTACGAGAAGCCGCACAATTTATCATATCGCGCGAATATTAAAAACAATAACCCCGAAATCCTTTTCAGGCTGACGGATCAGACAATTTACGGTAATCAGGCGGGATTTGTTCTTAAGGTCGCGGTATGATATGATGATATGTGACTGTTGTTTGAAAACAACCGTTCAGTTTACAATGACGGAACACGGCGAGAAGTGATGCAGTGCAAGGAGGACCGGCGAAGACGAGCCGGAGCGTACTTGGTGCGTACGTGAGGATTTGGCTTTGCCGGAATGACGCAGCAATGCATTGCTTATCGTCGCGTCCTTCGAAGTATCTGAACAGTTACTTGTGAAAAACATGGGTGAGTGACGCAGTATCCTAGTCAGGACATCTCTTTCGAGGACGGGCCTAAAAATCCGTTAAGGGCACATCGATGAAGTTCCTGGTGCTGGCTGCCGGCGCCCAGCCGGGGGTTGGTACTGGGAGTTAAGGCGGGAGGGCGAGCCGCAAAGGCATGCGGGCGTTGACCCTGCCGCCGCGGAGACCCAAGTACGTGGGCTAAGCATTAGCCTATGGCTTGGGATAGAACCTGTACGTGGTGAAAATTGCGTGCAGCGTAGCCTGCCTTGAGTGGGCAGGGTGGATGCTGAACAATGTGGATTCCGGGAACGGGCCCGTGCTTGGAATACCGCTAGCCTGAAACCCTGGCTGCAAAAGAGGCTAGGGAGAGAATGATCTTGTCGGGGAAAACCCCTAGGCTGTCCGGGTTTACCGGGGTACAGCAAGGATTAAAGTGTGGACTTAGTGGTAATCCAGTCTCGGCTGCGGTGACGCGCCGGGAACGCCCTTAAAGGGAAACCGCCGGTACGGCGACGACCGGTGGGTTGTTCGGGAAACCCTACTGGACCTAAGTCACAGCGTTTACTTGCAGTGCTGTCACTTACCCATAATAATTCATTTTAATGTTTTGGCGTTTCGGTTTTTTGTAACATAGATTCAAAAGGGCTTGGGGTGAGATTTGTTTGCCATATCGCCAACCCCGGCACTCGCATATCCGCCACGTGCTGAAAGTTCTGATATTGACGTTTACCGCTACCGTATTCTTTGCCTTTATATCCGAAACCTTTGTGCGTCAATTTCAGATCTTGTGGGTAGCAGTCGGTTTCTTGTTTTTCATAGTCACGGTTAATGTTGTCTTCGATATAGTCGGCACCGCCGCAACCGCTGCTTCGGAAGCTCCGTTTAACGCTATGGCGGCGCGCAAGGTGACCGGCGCGCAGGAAGGCCTGGCGTTAATTAAAAACGCCGATAAGGTGGCCAATTTTGCGAATGACGTCGTCGGCGATATTAGCGGTACCATCGCCGGAGCGCTCGGTATTTCCATTATGGCGCGGATGTTGCTGGTATTCCCAAAGTCCAGCGAGTTGTGGGGGAACATCCTGGTGACTGCAGTAATTGCCGCTGTTACCGTAGCCGGCAAGGCTATGGGTAAACGTGTGGCGATAACGCGCGCCAACCAGGTTGTTTTTTTGACGGGACGATTAATCGCGGGTTACAACCGTGTGATGTCTGCCTTATTCCGACGGAAGAACAAAACTTCTGACAAGAAGGTGCGAAAGCTTGGGCGTTCTTGAACAGGTCGAGAAACCTGAAGACTTGCGAAATCTTGAACTCGATGATCTGGCAGCGCTTGCTGAGGAACTTCGATGTCTGATTATCAACACCGTTTCTAAAAACGGAGGTCATCTTGCGCCCAACCTCGGGGTTGTTGAACTCACTCTGGCGCTCCACTATGTTTTCCACGCTCCAAGGGATAAGATAGTTTGGGACGTTGGGCACCAGTGTTACGTTCACAAAATACTCACCGGTCGGCGTGAAAGATTCTCAACTCTCCGCCAGACGGGCGGGATAAGCGGTTTCCCTTCCCGCGATGAAAGCGAATACGATATCTTCGGCACCGGTCATGCAAGCACCTCGATTTCAGCGGCTCTGGGTCTGGCCAAGGCCCGGGATCTTAACCGGGATAATCATCAGGTGATCGCGGTAATAGGCGACGGCGCTTTAACCGGGGGAATTGCCCTGGAAGCGCTGAACCACGCCGGACATATCAAGGCGAACCTTATAGTGGTGCTCAATGACAACGAGATGTCCATCGCCAAGAATGTCGGGGCTCTCTCCGGTTATCTGACGCGCCTCAGGACGGACAGGATGTACCACCGCTCCCGCGAAGAGGTCGAGGGTCTTATCCAGAGGATTCCGGCAATAGGTCCCAAGATGCTTCGCATACTGGACCGTCTGAAGGATAGCGTGAAATATCTCGTGGTACCGGGTATGTTTTTTGAGGAACTGGGCTACACATACCTCGGCCCGGTAAAGGGTCATAAGTTACCGGTATTGATAGACACCTTCGAGAAAGCCAAGTCCTTGAAGGGTCCTGTACTGGTGCACGTCGCGACCCACAAGGGAAAGGGATACGCCCCTGCGGAGGCGGACCCTGACCTTTTTCACGGCGTTGGTCCTTTTGACGTGGGAACAGGCAATGTCAAACGTTCCGACCGTTTGTCCTACATGGACGTATTCGGGCAAACCCTTCAAAAAATGGCCGAAGATGACCCGCGAATCGTTGCGATTACGGCTGCGATGCCGACGGGCACGGGGCTCAAGTCCTTTGCCAAACGTTTTCCGCTCCGGTTTTTTGACGTCGGTATCGCCGAACAGCACGCGGTAACGATGGCCGCCGGTTTGGCGGTCGGAGGCTGGCGCCCGGTGGTGGCCATTTATTCAACCTTCATCCAGCGGGCGTACGACCAGATAATTCACGACGTCTGTCTCCAGAGGTTGCCCGTTCTGTTCGCCCTTGACCGCGGCGGGCTTGTGGGAGAAGACGGGGTCACGCACCAGGGCATACTTGACCTGGCCTTCCTCCGGTCGATACCCAACATGACGATAATGGCCCCACAGGACGAAAACGAATTGCGGCACATGTTGAAGACAGCGCTCGCATGCTGCGGTCCCTGCGCCATACGCTACCCCCGCGGCAGCGGCACCGGGTGTCTTCTGGACCAGGAACTGCAGATACTTCCGTATGGACAGTCCCTGGTCATAAGGGACGGCAAGGATGTAAGCCTCTTCGCGGTCGGAAACATGGTCGGGACCGCCGTTGAAGCGGCTGAAAAACTGGCGCAGCAGGGAATAGACGCCGCGGTTATCAATGTGCGTTTCGTGAAACCCCTCGATACCGCATTACTGCTGCGATTCGCACGGCAGACTCAGCGCGTTGTGACGATAGAAGAAGGGATCCTGGCGGGCGGTTTCGGCAGTGCGGTAGCGGAACTCTTATTGGATAACGGACTGTGCAATGTTGAACTGACCCGTCTCGGGATTAATGATTCATTCGTTGAGCACGGCGCTCCGAAAATATTGAGAGAAAAACACAACCTTACACCGGAAGGGATCATAACGGCGGTAACACAACCCCGGCGCCGGTTGAAGGTAGCTGTCAAGAGCACATGACGGCATCCAGGAACCGACTTGATCTGTTCCTGGTGCAAAACGGGTATTTCTCTACCCGTGAACGTGCGCAGGCGGCGATAATCGCCGGTTCGGTCACGGTCAACGGACGCATGGTATTAAAACCGGGGTATGTGGTAAACGCCGGCGATGCGATCGAGCTTCGCGTCAAGGATCACCCTTACGTTTCCCGTGGCGGGGTCAAACTGTCTCACGCGCTGAAGTTCTTTCAGCCCGACCTGACCGGCTTGACTGCGGTTGACGTGGGTGCTTCCACCGGAGGCTTTACAGATTGTCTTTTAGAAGCAGGGATCCGGCGCGTCTACGCGATAGACGTAGGCTACGGACAACTGGCCTGGAAAATCCGGAACGATCCGCGCGTTGTGGTTATGGAAAGAACCAACATCCGCCACCTGGAGCCGTCGCTACTTGGCGAGCGGGCGGATTTTGCAACGATAGACGTCAGTTTTATCTCCCTGAAAAAGGTCCTGCCGACTGTAGACCGGTTATTAACGCCGGCGGGAATGGGACTGGTTCTAATAAAACCGCAGTTTGAAGCGGGACGGCAAAAAGTCGGCAAGAAAGGCGTTGTAAAGGATCCTTCAACTCAGCTATCGGTTTGTAATGAAATCATCGGTTTTATTCGCGACCTTGGTTGGGAGGTTCTCGGCCTGACCTTTTCGCCGCTCCGCGGACCGGAAGGAAACATTGAATTCTTCGTGTTCTTCAGCAAAATCCCCGGTCAGGCATGGCATGGAAGCGTCGAAGAAGTGGTTACCCAGGCCTGGAATCACTTTAAGAACGACCGAGGGAGTCGGTAACATCCGAATCGGGTAAGTGTTCAGCAAACCACGTAATGTTTTGACAGATAATTATGCAGCGGGTGACATCGCGATGGAGATTAAGACAGTCGGCCTTTTAATCAACCCCACGCTGGGTGAAAGTGTCGCGGTTGTGGCCGGGGAAATATTGGACTACCTCACCAGTCAAGGGATTGACGTTCTGGTCCTGAATGAACATGTCCCGCTGGTAGGCGGAAAGGGCGTCAGCAGGGATGAGCTTCGCCGGCGCGCAGATTGTCTGTTCTGTCTCGGCGGGGACGGCACACTCCTTTCTACGGTACAGTTGGCCGCCCTCCGCAATATACCTGTTTTGGGCATCAATCTCGGCGGACTCGGCTTCTTAACAGAGCTGAGTACGGAGGAATTGTATCCCGGTCTGGCGAAGATTCTCAGCGGAAATTACCGGGTTGAGGACCGCCTTCTTCTTGGCGCCGGGGTAGAACGATCCGGGGCAATCGTCAAAAGGGTCGTCTGTCTTAACGACTGCGTAGTCGGCCGGGGAGCATTGAGCAGACCGTGCCGTCTTGAGGTGCGTGTCGACGACCACCGCGTAATGAAGTTTAAGGGTGACGGAATTATCGTTTCAACGCCCACAGGATCAACGGCCTATTCTTTTTCCGCCGGCGGGCCGGTCATAGAACCGGTGATCGGGGCTATCATACTTACCCCCATCTGCCCTCATTCATTTATTGTGCGCCCCATGGTAATCAACGCCGGCGCCGTCGTTCAGGTTATTCTTGAAAAAAGCGTGGCCGGATTAAACCTGACCGTGGACGGACACGAAAGCTTTCCGCTCTTGGCGTCGGACGTGGTCGTGATTAAGCGCTATTTTCGCCAGTTGAAGCTTATCCGCGTCTCCGAGCGTAGCTTTTACTCCGTACTGCGAAAAAAACTTCAGTTGGAAGGCTTGGAGGATTAGCGTCGCAGGGAGAGACTAGGCAGATGAAACTCACAAGGCACAACCTGATCCTGCAAATAATCAAAGAGCGCCCTGTAGACAGCCAGAGGGCGCTTGTCAAGGCGCTTTCTGAAGCCGGGTTCAAGGTCACCCAGGCTACCGTTTCACGCGACGTGCGGGAACTCGGTCTGATCAAGGTCGCGTCCGGGAACGTAATCCGTTACGTTACACCGGAATCCCGCGTCCGGAACGTCAGGGAAGAGGAACGGCTTCGCCGCTTGATACGCGATGCGGTTGTCTACGTAGACAGCAGTGATAACCTGGTGGTTGTAAAAACTCTCCCCGGCGCAGCCCAGGGGGTGGCATCGGCCGTGGACCATGCCGGTTGGCAGGGCGTAATGGGGACGGTTGCGGGAGATGATACCCTTCTGGTAATCGTCAAATCGCGCAGTAAGGCCTCCTCTATACGCCAAAGGCTGAAATCCCTGGTTGCCGGTGATAAGGAATAAGATGCTGCATACGCTTACGATAAAAAACATCGCCCTGATTGAAGACCTGACCATTGAGTTCACACGCGGTTTGAATGTTATCACCGGTGAAACGGGCGCCGGGAAATCCGTGATTCTCGAAGCACTCGAACTGGTGCTGGGTAAAAGAGCAAACTCCGATTATATCCGCACCGGCGCCAGTCAAGCTTCGATTGAAGCGGTTTTCATGATAGACAGGTTTCCGGATTGCCTTATCCCGCTCGGTATTGAACAGGAAGAAGGCTGCCTTGTTTTCAGGCGTGAGCTCTACCGTCAGGGAAAAAGTTTAAGCCGTATCAACGGACAGGCCGTTCCACTCGCTCTATGCCGGGAGGCCGCCGGCGAGCTTATCGATTTTCTTATTCAGCACGAACAACAGGAGATTTACCTCCCCTTAAAGCAAGAGAATTTGCTTGACACCTTTTCCGGCCTTGTGCCCCTTGGCCAGGAATTGGCGCAGGTTTACCGGCTCTGGCGGGAAGTAAAGGAAAATGCCGAAGCGGAATTTATTGCGGGCCGTGAGCGGTTGAGACGGGCGGATAACCTTCGATATCAGGTCGAGGAAATCGCTAAGGCCGGCCTTCGAATCGGCGAGTCGGAAGAGCTTCTCGAGGAACGGGAATGGCTGAGCAACGCCGCGCGTCTGAAGGAACTTGCGTTTCGCGGCCAGATGCTGCTGAGCGGCGACGACCGTTCTGCGGTGGAGACGGTGGGGGAAGCCGCCGCTATAACGGCGGAAATCGCCGTCTACAGGCGACAACTCGCCACGTATGCCAGCAGTCTTAAAGAAACAACACATCTTCTTGTGGAAGCGGCACGGGAGTTGGAACACCTTGTCGATCAAGCGGAATACGATCCGCATCGGATCGATGCCGTTGAATCCCGGCTTGACCTGATCGACAGACTCCGGCGTAAATACGGTGATAATGTCGCCGAAGTTTTGTCTTACCGGGAAAAAGCGTCTCAAGAGTTGGAGGATTTGGAACGTAAGTCCGAAGAGGCATCCAACCTGCAGTCGGAATCGGAGCGTTTGGAGCAGGAATGGACAAACACAGCCCTGCGGCTGCAGACCTTGAGGGACGAATCCGCCCGGCGTCTCGAAAACGAGATGATTTTGGAACTGGGGAAGCTGGCTATGGGAGAAACGCTTTTTAAAGTCGTATTTTCCCCCGCGGCGCAAACCCCCAACCCGAGGGGCCTGCAGGAGGTTGAGATTCACATCTCTCCGAACCCGGGTGAACCGTTAAAACCACTTGCCCGTATCGCCTCCGGCGGTGAAGCCGCGCGTGTTATTTTCGCGCTGAAGGTACTTACGGCCGCCAATGAGCAGGTTGGGACATTGTTCCTGGACGAGGTTGATACCGGAGTCAGCGGGCAGGCGCTGGAAGCCGTCGCCGCCAGGCTGGACTATCTTTCAGGACACCGACAGGTGCTCTGCATTACCCACCAGGCTCTTGTGGCCGCAAAAGGAAGCGCGCATCACTTGATACAAAAGCAGGTCATAAACAATCGCGCAAACATCAGGGTCATCCCACTTAAAGGAGAAGAGAGGATTAAGGAACTGGCCCGACTGGTGGGAGGAGCGCCCGAAACCGCACGCGAACACGCAGTCATGCTTTTAGACAAGCGGGTAGGATGGAATGTTACAATATAGAATATAGAATATAGGAAACCGGTTTTACCTTTCCTGAATCCCGGCTCTCCCGAATTCCACCTTACGACCTCCTGCATCGTCCTCTGCAAATTACTCATTGTATTTTCGGTGTCGCCTATACCTACTTACGGCACAACTAAGGACGCAGACGCGGCGAGAAGTGACGCAGCAATGCGTTGTTTTCACCGCGCCCAACGAAAGAAACACTGTTTTCAATAGGGCATAAAGGTCAACCACTTCGGGTATCTTAAATGCCCGGAGGGGTAGCGTTGTCACCGAAAACACGTCGCCTGTTATTACTGTCCTTTTTCGTCTTCTTCATTGTTTCCACATATATAACAGCCGCCTTCTTTCCGGTAAGACAAAGTCTCACTGTCGGTGAGCTTTATAGTTTCACCGATGCCTTCCCCGGTTTTCTCAGGAAGCATCTGGTACTCGTCCCTCAGCACCATAATCCCTCAAATGACGGGATTTCTTCGTTTTATCAAAAACTGCAAGCCGCCGTGCCGGGAAGGTTCCAGGCCCACGTATCGTATCACGGTTTCCTGCCGTTAAGAACGGTAGTGGTGGATATACAGCCCGAGGTACGGGTTTATCCGGGCGGACAGGCAGTAGGGGTATTACTGCATACCCAGGGAGTCATAGTCGTCAGTCTAACAGAGTTCACAAACGAAGAAGGGTTAAAAATTAATCCTGCGGCCGAGGCCGGCTTAATGCCGGGTGATATCATAACGCATATCGATGGTAGTATCATAACAAGCGACCATTCTGTTAAAGACGCGGTATCCCGTGCAGGAAAGGAACGACGCAAGGTTCGTCTTGAGGTTAAAAGAAAAGGTAAAACCCTGCGCTTTGTACTGAAGCCGGCTTTTTGCAGCGCAACAAAGTGTTACAGAATGGGCTTGCTGATCAGGGATTCAACGGCCGGAGTCGGAACGCTTACTTTTTACGACCCGGAAACAGGAATATACGGCGCTCTGGGGCATATTGTCACCAATAACGGCGCCTCACATCCAGTCGAACTGGCGGACGGGTGTATAATTGAAGCCTTCATTCAGGGAATTCGCCCGGGAAAGCGCGGCAAACCCGGAGAAAAAATCGGGTTTTTTACCCAAACTTCGTCTTTGTCGGGTACAATTAAGCAGAACACCCGATATGGTATATTCGGTCTTTTGGACCGGATTCCGGAACACCCGATATGTAAATCAACCATTCCGGTGGCCCTCGTTCATCAGGTACATCCGGGCAAGGCCACTATGCTTACAGTGGTGAGCGGGAACCGGTTGGAGAGTTTTCAGATCGAGATCAGCCAGGTTAATATGGCAAATCGTTCCGGGAAAAAGGATATTATTATCAAGGTTACCGATCCGCGATTAATACGTGTCGCCGGCGGCATCGTCCAGGGGATGAGCGGCAGTCCCATCATTCAGGACGGTCGACTGATCGGAGCCGTCACGCACGTGTTTATTAGCAACCCGGAAAGGGGTTATGGTATATTTGCGGAGCGGATGATCCGCGAAAGCGGAATTCTCCCGCAAAGGGTTGGCAGGCAACGGTTTGACAATGTATTATATGGTTCGTTTCAGACCTGATTTTAAGCTGGTATTTGGTCGTGACCTGGCATTTATTTGCAGTTGCCGGGGAAAAGTTTTTTGGCCGTCGGGGGAGGATATTTTTTCCGAATGGCGAATTCTTACTTTAACTGGCTAACGCTAAAGCTTATGAAAGGGAGGTTTTTAATTTGATAGGCAAGACCGTACGAGTTGTTCTTGCTGATGACAACAGGGAGTTCTGTGAACTCCTGAAAGATTTCCTAAATCAACAACCCGACTTTGAACTGGTGGGGGTTGCGTATAACGGCTTGGAGGCCGTCGAGGTTATCGAGGACACCCACCCGGATGTGGTGATCCTTGATATTATTATGCCGCACCTCGATGGAATAGGCGTGCTGGAAAAGTTCGTCGGCAGCGCGCTCCCTTACCGTCCGAAGATCATCGTCCTTACAGCGCTGGGGCAGGAGGCCATAACCCAGCGCGCGGTCGAACTTGGCGCAGACTATTATATCGTGAAGCCCTTCAACTTTTCGGTACTCGCCAGCAGGATCAGGCAGTTGGGAGACGGCGTGTCGTCCAAGACTCCTTTCATTGTGCCGTCCAAGCCGCGAAACCTCGATATGGCCGTTACAAATATCATTCACGAAATAGGTGTTCCGGCGCATATTAAGGGATACCATTACCTGCGGGACGCAATATTGATGGTGGTGGACGAAATCAACCTCCTGGGCGGGATCACCAAAGAACTGTACCCGATGATCGCCCAGAAGTACAACACTACACCCAGCAGGGTGGAACGGGCCATAAGGCATGCCATTGAGCTGGCGTGGGACAGAGGAAACGTCGAAGCCATATCCAAGTTTTTCGGTTATACCGTTAATATGGCTAAAGGAAAACCGACCAATTCTGAATTCATAGCCATGATTGCCGATAAACTTCGTCTCGAATCCAGGGTTAGCTGATAGGCTTGCCGTTTTGCTGACTGACAACAGCAACCAAAGGGAAGGTGTTCAGAACCCTAATCTTATCATTTAAAATCGGTAGAAAAAGGGCCGTAAAAAACAAGCATGACATGTCGGTAACGGGACGCCGGGAGTCGGACGTATTTTTTCTTGCCATACAGATCCAAAGTACTTATTAGCTTTATAATCCGTGACTCTCGGTCCCCAACATCAAAACGGCGCGTAATCAACCGTCACTGTATCCTGTTTATGGAGTATAATTAACGGGTTAAGGGATTGTGTTGAGCGGGGGTCCGTGAGCCGGGTGTTGTTTGAGCTCTGTTTGAACGGCCCTGCAACTTTTAAATAGTATGTTTTGACACTCCTCTGGTTCTTGATTAAAATGGGAACAGTAATATATGGTCTGTTTATTAGCAAATAAGGTGGCGAACCGATGGCGATCAGGGGTCGGGTACGGGCTGACCGTCGTACTAAGAATCTAATTCAAAGGCTTCAACCAAACGAGATCGCGATCATTAGTCATAACGGAATCGACAAGCTTGCAGCGCAGGGGCTCATAGAGGCACGCTGCAAGTTTGTGCTTAACGCCGATACCTCGCTCTCAACCGATTACCCGAATGAAGGGCCGTTAATGCTGGTGGAAGCCGGGATCCCGATCATTGACAACATCGGTGAAGAAATATTATCTATACCGGAAGGAACAGAAGTAATAATTAAAGAAGATACCGTTTACGTTAACGACCACCTCGCATTAACCGGTGATTATCTGGATGACGAAAAGATCAAAGCGTCGATGGGGACGACAAAGAATCAACTGGGTGAGGTGCTCAGGTCTTTTGTTGACAACACACTGTCGTACGCCCGGGACGAGATTGAACTTGTAACTCAGAAGATTGAGATGCCGCCTCTGAAAACGAGCTTCCAGGGAAAACACGTTTTGATCGTGGTTCGAGGCTATAACTACAAGGAAGACCTGCGTGCGATAAGTTCCTATATTCATGAGCTGCACCCGGTTTTGGTAGGCGTCGACGGCGGGGCGGACGCCCTTATGGAGTTCGGCTACCGACCGGACATAGTAATCGGTGATATGGACAGCGTAAGTGATGCCGCCCTTAGTCAGGCAAAGGAAATTGTGGTTCACGCTTACGCCGACGGTAAAGCTCCCGGGCTTGAACGGGTAAACAAAATGGGTTTAAACGCGTTTGTACTGCCTATGGCGGGGACAAGCGAGGATGTTGCAATGCTGCTGGCTTATGAAAAAGACGCGAGCCTTATCGTTGCTGTCGGCACGCATTCCAACGTCCTGGATTTCCTGGAAAAGGGTAGACGGGGGATGGGGAGCACCTTTCTTGTGAGGCTGAAGGTCGGCTCGATACTGATTGACGCCAAAGGGGTTTCAAGGCTGTACCGGAGCAGGGTCAAAGTGCGCTACTTGGCGCAGGTAATCGCCGCCGCCCTCATACCTTTTACGGCCGTTGTGGTGATTTCTCCTCCCATACGTCAGCTTATGAAACTTGTTATCATCCAATTCCGTATGCTCTTGGGTATATAAATCAAATGGGGAGCGCTGAAACCGCGCGGGCTCCAAGGAGAGAATAGTGCATGATTATCGACTTCCGCTACCATATCATTACGCTGGTTGCGGTTTTCTTAATGTTGGGCCTCGGAATTCTTATCGGAACAACGATGGTCGGCAGTGAGGCCATCGTCAAGCAGCAGGTACAGCTTGGAGACCGGCTTGAAAAACAACTGAACAGCCTTAGAATGGAAAATATGAAGGTCCAACAACGTGTCGACCGGGTGGAAGCGGAAAACAAGATGCTTGATCTTTTCGCGGGTCAAATAGTGCCCTTTGTCACCGCCGGACGCCTGGAAGGTCTCCGGGTCGCGGTTTTTGAAATTGGGAACGCGGCTTCGCAAGAGATGCTGGACAATTTAAAGACGGCCGGCGCCGTTGTGGAACCGGTCATAACCCTCACAAACGGGCTAAACGTAACCAACTATCAGGAAAAGCTCAGGCAGGATTTTAGCTGGACCGAAAAAAAACCTGAAGATTTAACGGCCAAACTTGCACGTGAACTTGGCCGGGCGATTGCTACAGGTCAGAACGCCGCTTTAATCGATTATTTAGGGTCGGTAGGTCTGGTTACTTATACTGGAAACTACAGCATTCCGGTTAATACCGCAATTGTAATAGGCGGTGCGGAAGAGTCGGAAATCAGCCGTGTGTCTCAAGTCGACTTAAATCTCATTGACGGACTCAAGCAAGAGGGTGTAACGACCGCGGGGGTGGAAGAAACAATTGACAGCGGCATATGTATTAGGGAATACCAAAAGCGGAAAATTACTACCGTGGACAATATCGACACACCGATAGGGCGCACGGCGCTGGTGTTGGCGCTTGCCGGCCAACCGGGAAACTACGGGACAAAACCATCCGCAAAAGGGCTCATCCCTCCTTTCCCGACAGGTGGTGCAAAGTGAATGAAAAATAAATCCAAGACGGTATCGGTAATCATTCCTGCATTCAACGAAGCCGCTCAAATCAGCGAAACGGTGACGGCTGTTAAAGCTATACCCGAGGTTACCCAAATCGTTGTGGTAGACGACGCTTCGAGCGACGAGACATCAACACTTGCGGCGAAAGCAGGCGCCGAAGTGGTAAAGCTCCCCGCTAACAGCGGCAAAGGAACGGCCGTGAATACCGGGATCTCGGTCGCAACAGGGGACGTTTTACTGCTCTTGGATGCCGATTTGGGCAAAAGTGCAACGTACGCGCGCGACCTTGTTCTACCTGTGCTTAGAGGCGAGTCTGATATGACGGTGGCCTGCTTTCCCTCTCCGAAAAAAAAGGGGGGGTTCGGGCTGGTCCGCGGGCTTGCACGCAGCGGGATCCGTTATTTTACAGGTCTCGAAATGAAGGCGCCCCTATCGGGACAGCGGGCGCTTTCCCGGGATGTTCTTGAAGTGGTGAAACCGTTTGCGGGCGGGTTCGGGGTGGAGGTTGCGCTTACCGTAAAAGCCGTCCGAAAAGGGTTCCGTGTCTCAGAAATTGCGGTGCCGATGCGCCACCGTGAAACCGGGAGAGATCTTAAAGGTTTTTTGCATCGCGGCCGTCAATTCCGTGATGTGGCACTGACGCTTACCCGGCTTTACTTTCAATGTCGGCGGCCGGACAGGGTAACCGGATGACGGACCATTATACCGTCTATCTCCTGGCGCTGATAATCGGCTATTCCGCAGGCGGTACAGCCTGCAAACCTTTTTTACACATTTTACGTTCGGGTGGCGCCGTCCGGCCGAACTATTCCGGGCAAAACATACCGGTAGGCGGCGGGGCTGTATTTTTTTTCGCGCTACTGCCGGTTGTGCTAATAAGCGTTATCGTCTTCCCGGAATACATGAGGCAAGCCCGGATTATGAGTTTTATTTTTGTAACGGCTTTGACCACTCTGGTTGGCATCATTGACGACACCCTCGGATCCAGAAAGGTATCCGGTCTTAAAGGACATTTCAGACGACTCCTTGGCGGTGAACTGACCACCGGAGGACTTAAGGCAATCGCCATCGGAATTGGGAGCCTTTTTGTTTTCCTTCCCGGATCCCCGCTTTGGGAGAGTGTTTTTAACGCCATACTCACGGCGCTTACCGTTAACACCCTTAACCTGTTTGATCTGCGCCCCGGTCGTGCGGGAAAGGTTTTTCTTGCCGTTGCGGCGGCACTGACCGCAGCGGCTTGGGGTAGATCCGAGGTTTTTCTTCTGCTGGCGGTATCCGGAGCACTGATCGCTTTCCTTCGTGTGGACTTGCGGGCTGAGGCCATGATGGGTGATGCCGGTTCCAACACCCTCGGAGCCGCGATTGGGCTAACGGCCGCCTGGACCCTCGGACTGGAAGCGCGGGCGGTCGTGTTTTTGCTGCTCCTGTTTCTGAACCTCTTGGCGGAAAGATACTCTTTAACTGTAATCATCGCTAATAACAGGGTGCTTAATTTCATAGACCGTCTCGGTAGGCGCGAATAAATGCAGGAATTTTTTTAAATTATGGCGAAAACGCTACCTAAGGCATTAGGAGAAAACGGCAAACGTATCAGCATTTTTTTGGGCACCCTGGGAAGCGGTAAAACGGCCATAGCGCTCAATACCGCCTGGCAAACGGCCGCAGGTGGGGAAGAAAGCATTCTCGTCGATCTCGACGTTATTAACCCCTACTTCCGTTCCCGAATGCTTCAAAATGAGTTTGCCACTTACGGCGTCAAAGTTATCTGCCCTCCGGCGGAAATAGCCCGTAGCGACCTGCCCGCCTTACCTGCAGCCATTCGCGGCGCTCTGGTTTCCAGAGTGCGGGTGTGTATGGATGTCGGCGGCGATTCTATCGGGGCTACGGTCTTGGGCTGTTACCGCCCGTATCTGCCGGAAGGAGAGTACCGGCTTTTTTTAGTCGTCAACTCGCGACGGCCCTTTACGCAGGATACAAGCGGAATTGTTTCCGCCGTCAAAGAAATAGAAATCGCCGCCGGACTGCGAATCGACTGTCTCGTTAATAATACCAACCTGGGGTTGGAAACCGACATCGGCAGTATAAAAGAAGGGCTTGAGATTGTTCGGAAGGCGGCAGAGCAGCTTGGAGTTTCAGTGGCGTTCTCCGCCGTAACGGAACAGTTAAGTAAGTCCGCTGCGGATGTCTTGGGCGGTGAAGTCTTTTCCCTAAAGGAGTTTTTAACACCGCCGTGGATGGCATGACCGCAGTGTAGTTAAATGTTTGTAAATGTTCGGTAAAACACATTTAGTGTTTTGACGGAGCGCGGTCAGAAGCGAGCATGGCGCGAAGGACCACGCCGGACGGAGCGGAGCGTACTGACTTCAGAGGTCGGAGGCCGGGAAGTCTAACATCCTGCCTCCCACCTCCGATTCAGCCAGCCCCGCACTCAACCGGGTTATAAAGGCTACCGTTATCGGGCTGCGTTTCTACTGCTAACTTGAGTACGGGGTTATCACCGCACCCTATGGGGTTCAGTGAATACGTACAAATGTTTGGGGGATGTTGTCGTGCCGCAAGTAATATTCAATAACGACCGATGTAAGGGGTGCGAACTCTGCATTAGTGTATGTCCCAAAAATATCATCGCCCTTTCTAAAGAAATCATCAACGTTCTCGGATTTCACCCCGCAGGTGTGACCGACATATCGGTTTGCACCGGATGCAGCTTTTGCTCTTTGATCTGTCCGGACCTTGCAGTAACCGTATTACGGAAGGAGTCTACCAAACGGTCGGTGGCCATTCCATCTGAAGAATGAAAATGGGGAACCAGCAGCTTAGGAACGTAGCGCAATACGGAGCGCGGGGAGAAGCAAGTAGAGCACGAAAGCCTGGTAGGGACGGGCCGAAGCGTACATAGAGGTACGTGAGGATCCGGCCCTGCCAGACTGACAAAGCTATACGCAGCTTATCGCCGCGCCCTACGAAAGAACACTTATTGTCAAGGGAGGGTGCAAATGGCCAGAGTATTAATGAAAGGCAATGAAGCCTTCGGCGAAGGAGCTATAAGGGCGGGTTGCAAGTATTTCTTCGGTTATCCGATTACACCGCAGAGTGAACTGCCGCATTACCTGGCAAAACGCCTCCCGGAAATCGGCGGTCTATACCTTCAGGCCGAAAGCGAACTTGCATCCATCAATATGGTGTACGGCGCCGCTGCGGCAGGAGCGCGGGTTATGACCTCTTCTTCCGGCCCGGGAATCAGCCTGATGCAGGAAGGCATATCGTACATAGCTTGCGCCGAACTCCCCTGTGTGATAATAAACGTCATGCGGGGCGGTCCCGGTCTGGGGAATATTGCTCCTTCACAGTCGGATTATTTCCAGGCTACTAAAGGCGGAGGGCATGGTGATTACCACCTACCCGTACTTGCTCCTGCTTCGGTCCAGGAGATCATGGACCTGATGGGACTTGCCTTCGATCTGGCCGATAAGTACCGCAATCCGGTAATGGTAATGGGTGACGGCATTCTCGGGCAGGTGATGGAACCTGTAGAACTAAACTCGGCGACAGAGGTTTCTCTAATTCCTAAACCATGGGCGACCACCGGAACAGCCGGCCGGGAAACCCGAAATATCGTCAATTCTCTTTACATGGAGCCGGAGGAATTGGAGAAGGTCAACCTGCGCCTGCAGGAGAAATACCGCCTGATGGAAAAAGGAGAAAAGCGGTGGGAAGAGTACCGGGTTGAAGACGCCGTTGTCGTGCTTGCGGCGTTCGGCATGGTGGCGAGGATAGCCAAGTCTGTTGTCGACAGGATGAGGTCTGCCGGAATACCGGCAGGCTTAATACGACCCATAACGCTTTATCCGTTCCCCGATGAGCCGTTTCTCAAAGTGCTGCGCACGACGAAGACCTTTGTGGTGGTGGAAATGAACGCCGGACAAATGGTTGAGGACGTGCGACTTGTCGTCGGATACCGGCGTCCGGTACATTTTTACGGTCGTACCGGAGGAATGTTGACTACCGTGGCCGAGGTGGAGGCACGAGTCCGGGAGATATGGGAGGGGTTGAAGTAATGGCGGTTTCCTTGAATCACACCGAAGGACTGACGGATAACCTTTTTCATTACTGTCCGGGATGTACGCACGGAATCATCCACCGTCTTGTGGCCGAGGCCCTTGTGGAACTTGAGGTACTGGACCGGACCGTCGGGATATGCCCGGTGGGGTGCGCGGTGTTTGCTTATAATTATTTCAACTGCGATATGATCGAGGCCGCGCACGGCCGCGCCCCCGCAGTTGCCACCGGTGTAAAAAGGGTGTTACCGGACCGTGTCGTTTTCACCTACCAGGGAGACGGGGATCTCGCGGCTATCGGCACTGCGGAAATGGTTCACGTCGCCGCCCGGGGGGAAAAGATCACTATAATCTTTGTCAACAATACCGTATACGGCATGACCGGCGGCCAGATGGCGCCCACAACACTGGTGGGACAAAAGACTACCACAACACCTTCCGGTCGAGACGCCGGCGTTGCCGGTTTTCCTGTTAAGGTCGCGGAAATGCTTGCCCCAATGGAAGGAGCGGCGTATGTATCCCGCGTGGCAGTTAATTCTCCAAAAAATATACGGCTTGCTAAAAAGGCCGTCTTGCGGGCTTTCAGGACCCAATTAAAGGGGCTCGGCCTGTCGCTGGTCGAGGTCCTTTCGACCTGCCCGACCAACTGGGGACTCAGCCCGCCGGAAGCACTCCGCTGGCTTAAAGAGAATATGATCCCGGTTTATCCGCTCGGGGAATATAAAATACCGGAGGGGGATACTTAATGTTAGAAGAGGTTCTCCTGGCAGGCTTCGGCGGGCAGGGTATCCTTTCGACCGGAATGGTGCTCGCCTACGCCGGCATGGCTGAGGGCCTTCAGGTATCGTGGATGCCCGCTTACGGGCCCGAAATGCGGGGCGGTACCGCCAACTGCGGGGTTACCGTCTCCGATTCACCGATAAGCTCGCCCCTGGTTTCAGAACCAACCACGCTGATCGCCATGAACCAACCCTCGCTTGATAAATATGAAACTGCGGTTAAGTCCGGCGGCCTTATCCTTTACAACGCTTCCCTCATCAGCAGGGGGCCGGAAAGGACCGATGTACGCGTTATGGGTATAAGGGCGAACGAGATTGCGGAGGAAATCGGGAATGTTCGTTTCGCCGCCAACATCATACTCGGCGCATTCATTGAACTGACCGGGGTGGTGCGTATTACCGGCGCTTACGAGGCTCTTAAAAAGGTCCTGCCGCCTCACCGGCACAAGCTTATCCCCGCAAACCGGCAGGCATTAGAGGAAGGCGCGCGTTTTGCCCGTGGGGAATAACTTTAATATAACAGACATAATGGGGTTATGCTCTTTATGAATTGAGAGGGGTTTTATTGATAGACCAGGATCGCCTAATAAATGAATTTATCGAACTTGTACAGGTAAACAGTGTATCCGGTTACGAACGTCAGCTTTGTGACCTTCTTAAAAAAAAGCTTGCTTCCCTGGGGCTGGAGGTAAGCGAGGATAACGCAGGCGGTGTTCTTCCATCGGCAACCGGAAACATTACCGCCCGCCTTTCCGTTACTAAAAAAGCTCCGCATTTGCTTTTCTGCGCCCACATGGATACCGTGGAACCGGGCAGGGGTATTAAACCTTCAATCGACCAGGATGGTGTAATCCAGTCAAACGGCGAGACCGTTCTCGGCGCCGATGATAAAGCCGGTGTTGCCGCCATTATGGAAGCAATTCGGATTATTCAAAACGAAGGCATCAGACACGGCGGGATCACGGTTGTTTTCACGGTTCGAGAAGAGACGGGGCTTATCGGCGCAAAAGGACTGGACCCTTCAATAAACGCCGATTATGGTTTCGTGCTCGACGCAACGGGCCCGCCTGGAGCGATTGTCGTACGCGCCCCTTCGCAGGATAGAATAACCACAACCGTTCACGGGCGCACCGCGCATGCCGGTGTCAATCCGGAGGCCGGGATCAACGCCATTTACGTTGCCGCACAGTCGATCTCCGCGATGCCCCTTGGACGGATAGACCACGAAACCACGGCCAATATCGGGATCATTTGCGGCGGTAAGGCGGTGAACATAGTTCCCGATAATGTATACCTCGAGGGGGAGGTTCGAAGCCTGCAAAGCGCAAAGCGCGCCAAGTACACCGCCCGGATACGCAAAACGATTGAGGAAACCGCCCGGAAGGCGGGAGCACGGGCGGACGTCAACGTCGAGCTTCTATATGAAGGGTTCGACCTGCCGGAGAACGCCCCGGTTGTGCAATTAGGAAAGCAGGCGGTTATCAGATGCGGGCTGGAACCGTCCATCACTCATAGCGGCGGCGGCAGTGACGCCAATATTTTAAACGCGCGCGGAATTCCTACAATTAACCTTGCCACCGGCATGGAAAATGTGCATACCACCAGAGAACAAATTACGGTGAACGACATCATAAATCTGACCCGGCTGGTCCTGGAAATAATCCAACTTGCATAACAACGGGAGGATGTTTCCGGAAATATTGCGGTAAACGTTTTCACAAAGGTGTGGTCATATGCGATTTGTAAAGATGCACGGTTTAGGAAACGATTTTGTGATTGTAGAGGCGGATGAACTTCCGTCGAATACGCCCGACCTGGCCCGCAGAATATGCGACCGTCACTTCGGCGTAGGCGCCGACGGGCTTGTTTTCATAATGCCTTCGCATCCCGCGGACCTGCGGATGCAAATATTTAATCCGGACGGCTCGGAGGCGGAGATGTGCGGAAACGCCATACGCTGTATATCAAAACACGCCTTTCAATCGGGCCTTACCGACAAACCGAACCTGACCGTAGAAACCGGAGCGGGCATACTTCGCCCGCGTCTGATATTTAATGACAATAAGATAAATGAAATAGAAGTCGATATGGGAGAGCCGATCCTGGAACGAAACCTGATACCTATGAACGGCCCGCCGGGAAGGGTAGTCGACGAACCCTTATCCGTCGCAGCGCTTACCTTCCGGGTAACCGCGGTGTCTTTCGGCAATCCCCACTGTGTCATTTTTATTCCGGACGTAAAGGACATAGCGATCGATATTCTTGGTCCCGAAATAGAGAATCACCCGGCGTTCCCCCGCCGCACCAACGTCGAGTTTGTTCAGATAATCAACCCGCAGGAAATACGCGTTCTTGTCTGGGAACGGGGCGCAGGAGCCACCCTGGCTTGCGGGACCGGCGCCTGTGCGAGCGCGGTAGCGGCAAACTTAAACGGCCTCACGGGACGCAGCGTGAGAGTAGTCGTTCCCGGGGGGGCACTGTCCATCGACTGGGGTGATAACAATCATATTTATATGACCGGTCCCGCCACGGAAGTATTTCGGGGGGATTGGCCGGAAGAACCTGTTTAGATCCCTTCAGCATAACTCTAAAAATTACTATGCACAGAAAACCAAGGAGTTTGACATGCCGCATTCAACGTCACCACGAATAATAAAAATGTAGAGCAATGCGTTACTTATCGAAGCGCCCACCGATAGAAGAAGTATTTTCCTAGGAGGTTGTTAGCTTTGCCCGAAGTCGCGCAAAGGGTGAAAAGCCTTCCCCCATATCTTTTCGCCCGCATAGAACAACTTATAGACCAGAAGAAGGCTGCAGGGGTTGATATTATCAGCCTGGGTATCGGAGATCCCGACGAGCCGACGCCGGAGCACATCTGCGCCGAAGCCTCCCGTCAGGTGCATGTCCGGGAAAATCATCAGTATCCCTCTTCCGTCGGTATGCTATCTTTTAGGGAAGCGGTGGCCCGGTGGTACAACGGTCGCTTCGGCGTCAATCTGGAACCGAAAACCGAAGTCGTCTCCCTGATCGGTTCCAAGGAAGGCATCGCGCACGTCGCATGGTGTTATGTAAACCCAGGCGATACGGTGCTCGTTCCCGACCCGGGATATCCGGTTTATGCCGGCGGGACCATTCTAGCCGGAGGCATCCCGTATCTGATGCCTCTTTTGCCTGAAAATCGATTTTTACCGCGTCTTGAAGATATCCCCGGCGAAACGGCCCGGAAAGCCAAGATCATGTTTCTCAACTATCCGAACAACCCCACCGCCGCCGTTGCCGATAAGGGTTTCTTTGAAAATGTGGTGGCCTTCGCCCGGGAGTACGATATCCTTGTTTGCCACGATGCCGCTTACATCGATGTGGCATATGAGGGTTATCGCCCGCCGAGCTTCCTCGAAACACAGGGGGCCAAGGATGTCGGGATCGAATTTTGTTCTGTTTCAAAGCCTTACAACATGACTGGCTGGCGATGCGGCTGGGCGGCGGGTAGACGCGACGCCGTGGAGGTGCTGGGAAGGCTCAAGTCAAACATCGATTCCGGGATTTTTCAGGCTATACAGTTCGCCGCCACAGCCGCGCTGACCGGCGATCAGGAGTGCGTCGCCAAAACAAACGCCCTATACCAGAAGAGGAGGGATACGGCGGTCGCCGCGTTAAGGGAGATGGGCTGGCATATTGACCCGCCTATGGCGACCTTCTACCTGTGGCTGCCGGTGCCTAAAGGTCAAACGGCGGAATCCTTCGCCGAATATCTGATAGACAACGCGGGCGTGGTAATAACGCCGGGAACCGGATACGGAAAGTACGGCGACGGCTATTATCGCATCTCATTAACCATAGCCGGCAACCGTCTCCGGGAAGCCATGACAAGGATGAAGCGGATTCTGGGAAAGATCGAGTTTTAGTTACGAGTTACGAAACCGAGAGTTCTGACTCAACGCGTCGGACAACTTTATGTCGCAGCAAAACCTGATTTGGTTCCTTAAACTTGGAACCGTGAACTAAGAACCGTGAACTGTTTTCGAGAAAGGAGAATGTTCATGCGCCTTTCTAACCGTGCCAGAGGGATAAGTCCTTCGCCGACACTGGCGGTCGACGCCCGTGCAAAAGCGCTTGCCGCCGCCGGAGAAAAAATCGTTAACTTCGGTGTCGGTGAGCCGGATTTTGATACCCCCGACTACATCAAAGAGGCGGCCGTAAAGGCTTTGTCCCTGGGAATGACCAAGTACACACCCGTCCCCGGGACTTTGGAACTGAGAAAAGCCGTTTGCCGGAAACTGCTCCAGGACAATCAACTGGAGTATTCGCCGGAAGATGTCGTTGTCTCGTGCGGCGCAAAGCATTCCCTTTACAACGCGCTTGAGGTGCTTGTCGAAGAAGGGGACGAGGTTATAATTCCGGCGCCTTACTGGGTCAGCTATATAGAGCAGGTCAAGCTCACGGGAGCCAAGCCAATAGTTGTACAAACCCTTCCGGAAAACGACTTCAAAATCCTGCCGGAAGATTTGTCTAACGCGCTTAACACAAATTCACGCCTTTTGATACTCAATTCGCCTTCCAACCCTACCGGAAGTGTTTATAGCGAACAAGAACTAAGGGTCTTGGCCGATATAGCGGTAAAGGCGGGTATCTGGGTTGTCTCGGACGAGATATACGAAAAACTTGTTTACGACGGCGCCGCGCATTTGAGCATCGCTTCCATTAATCCGGAGATTAAGGCGCAGACCATCGTGGTTAACGGTGTATCCAAGGCCTACGCGATGACCGGCTGGCGCATCGGCTACGCCGCGGCTCCCGCTCCGGTGGCAAAGGCGATGTCCGATCTGCAAAGCCACAGCACGTCTAACCCGACTTCGATAGCGCAGGCGGCAGCCATCGCGGCGCTTCAGGGTTCCCAGGACTCGGTTGCAGCGATGCTCGCGGCTTTCGCGGAGCGGCGGAATTATATTTTGCAGCGGCTCGCGGGCATCTCCGGCCTTACCTGCCGCAAGCCCGGCGGCGCCTTTTATGTTTTCCCCGATGTGTCCGTATATTTTGGCCGTCGTATAAATGGAAAATCCGTATCCACCGGAACGGATATCGCAACCCTTTTACTAGAGGAGGCGAAGGTGGCGGTCGTACCCGGAGCGGCATTCGGTGACGACCGGTTTATTAGGCTTTCTTACGCGACGTCCCTGGAAAATATATTCGAGGGAATGAATCGAATAACCGCGGTGCTTCAAGGATGACCCTATTTTTCATATAAAAAAACCAACCCCTGCGGGTTGGAAATCACCACGAGCGACAGCATGGGAAAGCCCAATTTTTTCAAGGACTCTTCTTTCTTTACGACGACCAGTCGGCGCCCGTTTTGTAACCTTACGTTAAAGGAGTGCACTGGGGCGGGAAGAGTTCGGGCGGGCAGACCACCGGAGGGGCGGGCGACACCTCTTCGCAGGCCGCAGGCACACAGAAACCGAAGCTGGGAACGAGCAGTTTAACAACCGCCCTGGACTGAATTACGGTGCAAAAATCAACGCTGCAGCAAACTTGTTCCCCTATCAGCACACATTGGCAGGCTACACGAACCACCGCGCAGTCGGTGGAAGTTCCTTCGGGCGCGCAAAGAATCACCGTTTTGGTAAAACTGATGGTCTTCGTCAAAGTGCAAAGCACTTCTTCCGTTGGTCCCAGGATAGTTATTTGGATGTTTCCACTTACTGCAAAAGTGATATCCGATCTCCCGGTTTCATCGGGAAGTGTACGAGAGACTTCTGTACAGCTTGCGCTTAAAACACTGCATTGGGCGGTCGAACCCGTCGGGAAGGGAAATTCCGCACAAACGGTCACGTCGAAGCACTGTTCCCTACTGTCAGCCTGAAAACAGAAGTCGTAAACCTTAAATGTCTCAATACAAACCACTTCAAGCGCTTGTTGCCGATCATCCATTTGTATTCCTCCTTGACTTTTGCTTTTAATGGCGCCTCACGACCATATTATGGCGCCTTTATTCTCCCTGTGACTCTTTAGGTTATTTATTCCAAATATATTTTCAATTGGGATAACAACGCCTATATGAAGCTCGAAGCTTATGGTCGTCTCTTGTGTCGACCGTCTTTGGCAGAAATCAGTGTCGCGAATCTGAAAATAGGGGAACTAAGCCCCGCTCTGATCTTTCTCCGTAACAGGACCATTAGATACTTCACATTTTTAAAAGGGTCTAAAGAAATGAAAGCCGAAAAGGGACCGGATGAAAGCATCCGGCCCCTTGACAATTTGATTATCATGACCCGTTCGCCAGGGGAGTGCACTGGGGCGGGAACAGCACCGGCGGGCAGACCACCGGAGGGGCGGGCGATACCTCTTCGCAGGGCGCCGGCACGCAGAAACCGAAGCTGGGAACCAGCAGTTTCACAACCGCCCTGGACTGGATTACGATGCAGAGATCTACGCTGCAGCATACCTGTTCTCCGATCAGCACGCACTGACACGCGGCATCCACCACCGCACAGTCGGTGAAGGTGCCTTCGGGCGCGCAGAGAACCACGGTTTTGGTGAAGCTGATGGTCTTAGTCAAGGTGCAAATCGGACACTCAGGCCCAATGATGGTAATTTTGATGGTAGCGCTGACCGCAAAAGTGACATTGGACCTTCCGTTTTCGTCAGGAGCCGTACGAGATATCTCGGTGCACGTCGGGGTACCTACAATCTCACACTCGGCGACCGCGCCCGAGGGAAACGGAAATGCCTGGCAGACGGTTACATCGAAACACTGCTCCCGGCTGTCCGACTGGAAACAAAAATCGTATACCTTGAAAGTCTCGATACAAACCACTTCGAAGTCCCGATGTTGGAGTTCCATTTATATCCCCCCTTTAGCAATAAATGTTTTTCATGGGTCGGATCCTTACGCTAACTTATGTTGGCCTTTTGTTTGTTGTGAGAACTGCACGAAAATTTTACGGTGTTTTTCTAAAATATTTTGACAAAAACTTGTCTAAAAGGTTTATTGTTGGGTGCCGGCATAATAAGCACAGGACAGGTGTCCGGGTATTCGAAATAAACCTTTCAGACGGGCTCAAAGCCGGGATTCGCGTACCCACGTTAAGGAGAAGGCGAAAGGATTCATTAACAAAACAGAGATATCAACCGAAGCTGTACGGAGAAAAAGGCCCCGAAAAACCTTTGTGCTGTAAAGATTTTGACAGCTTTCCGGCGCCTTTCCGACAAAACAAATTCGTCTTCTTGATTAATCTAATGCACATCGATAAGCGCTCTTTTTTACCCGCACGGGATAAAGAAGTTTATCTCTTCCTTCACCCCTTTGAAACGAAGATACTGTTTTCCTTCACCATTTGATTGATGAGCATCGCCGATATTGTTGACGGTTCATAGGTTACGTTTACCTGCTTGCCAACGATTACAACTTTCTCTACACCAGGCATTCCAAGCAGAATTTCAACAAGCTTTTCTTTATCTTTTATACCAGGTGTGCCGATTGAGGTTGTTGCAGTAAACAATTTTCCACTGACTTGTAGACTCTGCATACGGCTAATCCTCTTTAACAGGAGTGCACTGGGGCGGGAACAGCACCGGCGGGCAGACCACCGGAGGGGCGGGCGATACCTCTTCGCAGGGCGCCGGCACGCAGAAACCGAAGCTGGGAACCAGCAGTTTTACAACCGCCCGGGATTGGATTAAAATACAAAGATCCACACTGCAACATACCTGCTCTCCGATAAGCACACAATGGCAGGCGGCATCTACAACCGCACAGTCGGTGACGGTCCCTTCGGGGGCGCACAGTACCACGGTCTTTGTAAAATTGATCGTCTTGTTAAATTCGCATAATACAGTACCGTTAGGGTCCCTGATAATAATCCTGATGGTCGAACTGGCGGCGAAAGTTATGTCGGCCCTTCCGTTTTCGTCAGGAGCTGTCCGGGAGGTCTCGAAACAGGTGGGGGTGCCTGCTATTTCGCATTCCGCAACCGAGCCCGGAGGAAACGGGAAGGCCTCGCACCGTTCCGGCAAAGTGAAACATTGTTCCCGGCTGTCCACCTGGTAACAGAAATCGTAAACCTTGAAAGTCTCGATACAAACAACTTCGAAATCTTGATGCTGTAAACCGGCACTGTCGCTCATAATACAACCTCCCTGGCAATATATATATATTTTGGCTCTTCGTGATAATTTATGTTTTCAGGTTATGGTTGGTGCGAATTTGAGACTGTATTTACCGAATATTTCTTAACAAAAAGCGAGGCTGTTAAGTATTATAGGCTAAAGAATTCTGCGAGGTGGACAAATAAATGCCCTTGTATCGTCGTCCCCAGATACGCCCCGGAAGGCGTGAAGCAGTTGAGAAAAAAGAAGAGAAAATGACAGATACCCCGATAGAGGAATCCAAGCCGGATAAATCCAAAGAACTAATACAGCAGGAAATGATTGCCCGTTTAGAAAGAATAGGGTATTACCAGAGGGTGTTGTTGGGTAAATCAGAACCATGCAAAACCTCTGGAAAAGACTCCGAAGAAACGGGGGGAATCCACGACTTCAAAAAGATGACGCCGGCTGTTCCCGAGGCCGAAGCGCAAGATGAATCGGACGCCGCAAACGGGATGGGTTTCGGCAGGGTAGGTCCCGGGATTTATAGTTTTAAGTTATCAGGAACCCCGTCCGCGAAGTACTCCACTTTGAAAGACGCGTTTAAAGATACGGAAAACCCTTTTGAGTCCGCACTGCCTTCACTCGTCGATGACTATCGCAGGGCGGGAAAAACAAACGACGGTGTTCCTGTTTACACCTTTAAATGAAAAAGGTAAAAACAGCCGGCAGGATGCCGTGTATATAAAAAAGGGGCTCCCCCGACTCCGGGTAACAGCCCCTTATTAATGTATGGGACATTATGCTTTTTACTTGTTATGACGGGTAAATGAGGGTTCTTTCAAAGGATTATTAATCACCCAGGAACAACTGGGTCACCCATACAGTATTTGATGTGCTGTATACACCGATTCCTATAACGTCATGCCGTGCATCCATGATGTTCGCCCGGTGTCCTTCGCTGTTCATGAACAACACGTGCGCTCTTTCCACGCTGTATGTTCTGGCGATGTTTTCAGCGCCCATGACGCGTGCCCTGATTCCGGCGTTTACCTCCATTCGATACGCGGTGCCGTACGTCGGAGAAGTATGGCTGAAGTAATTTCTGTCGTGCATATCCTGGCTTTTCATCCGTGCCAGCTTAACTAACCTTGCGTCTACCGTATAAGCCGGCAACCCTGCTTTCACTCTTTCCTGGTTTACAAGGTCAAAAATCTTTCTTTCCCCTGCCGTCAAGACATCAACATCCCCGAAACCGCCTGAGGACGGTGGCGGGGTACCGGGGTCCACGCCGGGATCAGTAGGTGGAATCGTAGGAGGAGTTACAGGAGGAGTTACTGGAATGGGAGCGCCATAATACCTCTGATAATTCACGCCGTACTTGCTCCACTGGGAATAATAGCTGGAAGGTGAAATGTAAGCCTGGGCAGTTGCTAAAGGTAGTAAGGTGGCGGCTAAAATCAGAATCGAGATAACCATGGATAGCCTTCTGGCAGCCTTTTTCACATTGTAACCTCCCTGTTTAAGTTAGATTTGGGCTCACCCAACCGATTATGGTTATTGTAAATGTGTTTTACAATTCGAGTCAAAACCGGTATATTCGAGTTATTTCGACTGGCGTTATCCATAATGACCAACCGCCAGAATTATCAGAAAGGGAAACCTTCTGGCACCTGAATAGGAAGTCATACCATTCTCCCACTAAAATCCTTGAAAAAGGATTGTGGAAGCATTAGAGTTTAAAAAGAAGAAGAAACACATGGTTTTACATGCTAATTGCAGCTTTCTGTTGAACTTATCATCCGGCGCAGCCTCAAAAATAAAGAGGGCGTTTCATCCTAAGGCCGGATTGAAGGCTTATCAAAGTAAGGTGAAGATCTCAGGAGTTTCCCTAACATCTCCCCGGCTTACATCGAGTATTAAAGTTTTTAGGCTTTTTTCTTTTGTTTTTTAAAGGGATTTCGCGTTTTAAACAGAAAAGTTATTATGGTCGAGTGCTTTAATAAAGGTGGTGAAAACATATTGCGTAGCATGACGGGGTATGGCTGCGCGGAAGCGATTACCCCGGGCGGCAAGATCGTCGTTGAGGTCAAGGCGGTGAACCATCGGTTTTCTGATATTGTAATCAGGCTGCCGCGAACTTACGGCTGCTTCGAAGATATGTTGCGAAAGTTGGTCCAGTCTGTTAGCACGCGGGGCAGGGTTGAAGTCTTTCTGAATATTGAAGAAACGGGCAATAAGAATACAACGGTAAAAGTTGACAGGGAACTTGCTATGGCGTATTATAAAGCTTTGGAGGATTTACGAGAGCATTTAGGTCTGGAAAAACCCGTTTCACTTAACGTCATTCTTGCGCAAAGCGGTGTGCTCGGTCTTAACGAAAATCAAACCGATGTTTCTTTGATGGGACCGTTTATCGAATCGGCTGCCAAAACAGCGCTGTCCGGCCTCCTTGCAACCCGTGAGGCGGAAGGAAAGAATCTGGAGAAGGACATTCGCGAAAGACTAAGGCATATAAAAGATATTTGCACACTGATAAACATTGAAGCACCCCGCGTTGTGGATTATTACCGTGAACGACTTTCGGAACGGATAAAAGACATCGCCCACGCCATTGATCCGGCGCGACTCATGGGTGAGATAGCCCTGTTCGCCGAAAGGACGGACATAACGGAAGAATTGGTGCGTATCGGAAGCCATATCACCCGCGCCGAAGAGATCCTGGGTTGCGGAGAACCGGCAGGGCGGAGACTTGATTTCTTACTTCAAGAAATGTTTCGTGAAATCAACACCATTGGCGCGAAGGCGCAGAACTTGAACGTCAGCCAGATGATCGTCGACGCTAAAAGTGAGCTGGAAAAGATGAGAGAGCAGGTTCAAAATCTTGAATAAATTCAGGGGGGATTCCGTTGGATATCAGGCTGATAAACATTGGATTCGGTAACATCGTTTCCGCAAACCGTATAATCGCTATTGTGAGCCCGGAATCAGCACCTATTAAAAGGATCATCACCGAAGCACGGGACCGGGGAATGTTAATCGACGCCACCTACGGCAGGCGGACACGCGCGGTCATTATCACGGATTCCGACCACGTGATCCTTTCCGCCGTCCAGCCGGAAACCGTTGCACACAGGCTGACACCTAAAGGAGCGGGGATGGAGGAGTCCATTAAGGAGTGAACCCGGGCCTTCTTCTAGTTATCTCCGGTCCCTCAGGCGTTGGCAAGGGTACCATCTGTAAAGACTTACTAACCATGGACCCAACAATCCAACTCTCAATCTCAATGACTACTCGACCGCCGAGGGAGGGAGAGATAGAGGGTCGTGATTATTATTTCACTTCTGAAAGACTCTTCCGTGAGTTTATTGACCAGGGACAACTCTTAGAGTGGGCGCGTGTATATGATTATTATTACGGCACCCCTAGAAAAGCGGTAACCGATGCCCAAGCGGATGGACGAGATGTTCTCCTGGAAATTGATGTTCAGGGAGGTCTCAAGGTAAAAGAAAATTGCCCGGACAGCGTTTTAATCTTCGTTCTTCCGCCTTCGATTGAAGAGTTATCCCGACGACTCGCGTACCGGAATACGGAAAACGAGGACCAAGTCTTGGTTCGCCTTCGCTGGGCGGAAGAAGAACTTCGTTCTTATAACAAGTATGATTATG